>NZ_LUUK01000189.1 GCF_001644025.1 Methylomonas koyamae | reverse complement strand
CATCATTAGTAAAAACATGCCGACTTGTTGAAAATACATTTGGATCTTGTCCGGCAACGGCCGCCCGCGCAGGGCTTCGACCAGATAAAACAGCAGGTGGCCACCATCCAGCACCGGTACCGGCAACAGATTGAGGACGCCCAAGCTGACGCTGACCAAACCGAGAAATTTCAAAAATGCCGTTAGGCCCATTTCCGCCGACTGACCGGCATATTGGGCAATACTGATCGGACCGCTCAAATTATCGACCGAAGCCGAACCCACCAACATTTTGCCCATCATTTTCAGCGTCGCGGTCGCGTAAAACCAGGTCCGCTCCAAGGCCAACGGCACCGCTTCCCAGGGGCTTTTAGACGACTTGACCAATACCGAATCGCTCAATTCCTTCGGAATGTAGACGCCCGCGCCGATCTTGCCGATCTCCCGGCCGTCCTCCTGATGTTCGCGGCGCGGCGTTAGCGTCAATGGCAGAGTTACGTTGTCGCGCTCTATCAGCAACTTGATCGGTTGATCCGGTCTAGCCTGCACATAATCAACCCACTGTTGCCATTCGCCGATCGGATTGCCATCGGCGCTAAGGATCAGATCGCCGCTCAACAAACCGGCCTGCTTGGCGACACCGTCTTCAAGCAGTTTACCCACTACCGGCTTGACGACCGGCATCCACGGCTTTAGGCCCAGGCGTTTGTGTAACACTTCCGGAGAGTCGACGTCGCTGGGCTGTAATTGCAACTGTCTGACCTGCCGGCTATCGTCGCTGGTTTTGACCGCGACATCGATTTGCGTCTGACCGTCGATGGCCAACGATAGCACGGCATCCAAGGCATCCATCCAGGTCGGGGTGTCCTTGCCGGCCACGCCGACGATTTCTTCGCCAGCCGTGAAACCGGCAGCGGCCGCCAAGGAATCCGCTTCGACACCGCCAATCACAGGTCTAACGCCGACTTCGCCCAGCACCAGCACGGTCCAAAACAAAACCACGGCCAGCGACAGGTTAGCCAACGGGCCGGCCGCGACAACCGCTGTTCTGGCCCACAAGGGTTGACGGTTAAACGCATAGGGTAAATCCTCGGGACTCACCTCGCCTTCGCGCTCGTCGACCATTTTGACGTAGCCGCCCAACGGCACGGCGGCAACGACGAACTCGGTGTCATGGGGCGATTTACGCCAAGTCCAAAGTGGCTTGCCGAAACCGATGGAAAAACGAATCACTTTGACACCGACTTTACGCGCCACCCAGAAATGACCGAATTCGTGAAATGCGACCAGAACCGCGATAGCGACGATGAAATAAAAGACGGTGTGCAGAGTATCCATGGTTAGGCGGTCAATTCGGCAATGATGTCGTTAGCGACTTGCCTTGCTTGACTGTCGGCCCGCAGGATCAGTTCCAAACTATCGGCGCTGTCCGCTTGAAACCTCGCCATGCCGCGCTCGATAACTTTGGCGATATCGGTGAACTTGATTCTTTCGTTCAAGAACGCGTCGACCGCGACTTCGTTGGCGGCATTCAACACGGTCGGCATGATACCGCCGGCCTTGATCGCTTCGTAAGCCAGGCGTAGGCAGGGGAAGCGGTTTAAATCGGGCTGTTCGAAGTCCATGTGCTTAACCTCGAAGATATTCAGCGGCGCGACGCCGGAATCGAAGCGTTCCGGCCACGCCATCGCGTAGGCGATCGGCGTACGCATGTCCGGGTTGCCCATTTGCGCCAATACCGAACCGTCGACGTAATCGACCATCGAATGGATGATGCTTTGCGGATGTATTACGACTTGGATCGCATCCGGGTCCATGTTAAACAGCAAACAAGCTTCGATCAGCTCCAACCCTTTATTCATCATCGTCGCCG
The DNA here is from genome assembly GCF_001644025.1 of Methylomonas koyamae. Classification (GTDB taxonomy): domain Bacteria; phylum Pseudomonadota; class Gammaproteobacteria; order Methylococcales; family Methylomonadaceae; genus Methylomonas; species Methylomonas koyamae_A. The sequence goes on along the minus strand of NZ_LUUK01000189.1, from coordinate 62,001 downwards.
AATCGACCGAGATTTTCCGGCCCATATCCCATTTGGGATGCGCTACCGCCTGTTCGGGCGTGACGGCATCCAGATCGGCGATCGGCGTTTGCCGAAACGGTCCGCCGGACGCGGTCAACAAAATACGTCGGGCTTGCTTGGCGGTATGCCCGGTCGCGTAACCGGCCGGCATGCATTGAAAAATGGCGTTATGTTCGCTATCGATCGGCAACAGCGTCGCACCGGAGTCGGCGATCGCTTGCATAAAAATCTGCCCGGACATCACCAAGGCTTCCTTGTTCGCCAATAACACGGTTTTTCCGGCCTTGGCGGCCGCCAGCGTCGGCAACAAACCGGCCGCGCCGACGATCGCGGCCATGACCGCGTCGACGCTATCCAGCGTTGCCACGGTTTCCAGCGCCTCGGCGCCGGCCAGCACGGTCATGTCGGCGATCGGCGACCCGGCGATTTTGGCTTTAAACGCGTCGGCATTGGCCGGGTTGGCGACGACCGCGTAATCAGGCTTATGCACCAGACATTGCTGATACAGTGCTTCGATGTTGCCGTTGGCGGTCAGCGCGACGACGCGATATTGATCGGAATGCCGCGCGACGACATCCAGCGTGCTGACGCCAATAGAACCGGTCGCGCCCAGTATGCAAATACCTTTCATGAGTAAAAAATCCGGCCGATCAATAAAATACCCGCATAGAAGAACGGTGTCGCGGCGACGATGCTGTCTATCCGGTCGAGCACGCCACCGTGGCCCGGCAACAAGCTGCCGCTATCCTTGACGCCCTTGCGGCGTTTGACCAAACTGAAAAACAAATCGCCATAGATCGAGATCAAAACGGTGAATACCGACAGCATCAACATATCGAAAAACACCAATTCGTCCAGGAACTGCATCATGCCTTCCTGGGCTTGCGCCGATTCGGTGGAAATGGTTTTACCGTAAATAAAGAAGCCGATTCCACAGACTACCGCCGAGACCAACGCACCGTACATGCCTTGTATGGTTTTGCCGGGGCTGATCTCCGGCGCCAATTTGTCGGTGCCCCATTTTTTTCCGGCGAAATAAGCGGAAATATCGGCGGCCCAGATCAACAACAATAAGTAGATCACCATGCCGGACCCGTAATAGGCGCGCAGTTTGCTCAGGAACATCCAGGCCGACATCAACACCAACCAGCCCAGGAAGGCTTGCAGGCGCGGCGAAAATTGGGCCGTCAATAGCTGCGGCCCAGTCTGGCGTATCAGCACCATGGTCAGAATCCAAAACAACACCGGCGCGAACACCAACCATTCCAACACATCGGAATAATCTTTGATTTCCGGCCACTCCATCGCTTCGCTGAGCAACTCCAGCAATTCGGTCCAATAAGTGACGCCGAACATCGGCACGAGCATTGCGCCGAAAAACAATAGCTTACGCCCCAGGCTATCGACGCCGGTCAACGCCAGCCATTCCCAAGCGGCGATAAAGGTAATGATGGCAATAAATAACGAAAACAATAGGGCAGGTAATTTGAAGACGGCAACAATGACCAGTGCCGCCAACACCGAGGCGGTTAAAACGCGTTTCAATAACATGAGCTGATTTTCTTATACTTATGGTTATGGAAAAATCCCTAGCGCACTTTTTGAGCAATGACCTGCTCGCCAGTGTGCCCGAAGCGACGTTGCCTGCCCTTGAAGCTGGCGATCGCTTTATCGAGCGAGGCCTGATCGAAATCCGGCCATAAGGCGTCGGTAAAATAAAATTCGGTATAGGCCGATTGCCACAGCAGAAAGTTGCTGATGCGCTCTTCCCCGCCGGTGCGAATAAACAAATCCGGCTCCGGCAAGCCGGCGGTCATTAGATGACTATCGACCAACTCTTCAGTCACGTCGGACACTTGAATGACGCCGGCCAAAACGTCGGCGGCTATTTTACGCGCGGCTTGGGTAATATCCCAGCGTCCGCCGTAATTGGCGGCTATCAGCAGGGTCAAACCGGTATTCCGAGAGGTCTGCTGCTCGGCTGCGGCGATCTTTTGTTGCAGTTTCTCGGGAAAGGCGTGCTTGTCGCCGATGATTTTCAAGCGGATGTTGTTCTTGTCCAGTTTGTCGACTTCCGATTGCAGCGTCGCCATGAACAATTCCATCAGCAAACTGACTTCGTCCTGCGGCCGGCGCCAGTTCTCGCTACTGAACGCGAACAGCGAGAGCACTTCAATGTGCTGTTTCGCGCAATATTCGACGATTTTTCTGACCGCCTTGACACCGGCGTGATGCCCCATGATTCTAGGCATCATCCGCTTCTGCGCCCAACGGCCGTTGCCGTCCATAATGATGGCTATATGACGGGGATTACCATTATCCACGACCGTTTTTTCGTTGCTGACAGCAGTCATTTCACCTCCCGATTACATCGAAAGCAGGTCGGCTTCTTTCTCTTCAAGATGCTTTTCCACTTCCTTGATGTATTGATCGGTGAGCTTTTGAATTTTATCTTCGGCCTGACGAGCGTCATCCTCTGAAATCAGCTTTTCCTTCAACGCGTCCTTGACCGCCGCATTGGCGTCTCGACGGATGTTGCGTATCGCCACCCGTCCTTGTTCGGCTTCGTTTTTGACGATCTTCACCAGATCGCGGCGGCGTTCTTCGGTCAGGGCCGGCAACGGCAAGCGTATCACCGTACCTTGAGTGGCGGGATTCAATCCCAATCCAGACGACAATATGGCTTTTTCAATAGCGCCGACCATGCTTTTTTCCCAGGGTACGACTTTCAGGGTACGCGCGTCTTCGACGGTGACGTTGGCCACTTGGGACAGCGGCGATTCCGAACCGTAATAAGACACGCTGATTTGATCCAGCAGGCTGGGATGCGCCCGCCCGGTCCGAATTTTACTGAAGGCTTTCTGCAAAGCCTCTATGCTCTTCACCATTCGGCTCGCGGCATCTTGTTGAATATCGCTGATCATTGTTATTAATTCCTCACGATTAGAGAGCCGATGTCTTCGCCGCGCATCAGGCGCATCACCGCTCCCGGCTCAAAAACATTCATGACCCGCATGGGTAAATTGTTGTCCCGGCATAAGACCAAAGCCGTGGTATCCATCACGTTCAAACGCTGGTCTATGGCTTCGTCGTAGGTCAAACGCGGGTAAAAAACCGCATCGGCCACCTTGTTGGGATCGGCGGAATACACACCCTTGACCTTGGTCGCCTTGATCATCAAATCGGCGTCGATTTCGATCGCGCGCAGACTGGCCGCGGTATCGGTGGTAAAAAACGGGTTGCCGGTACCGGCCGCGAAAATCGCCACCCGGCCTTTTTCAAGATGACGCACGGCCCGGCGCCGGATGTAATCCTCGCAGACCTGATTAATTTTCAACGCCGTCATCACCCGCACCGGCTGACCCAGGTATTCAAGAGCGTCCTGCATCGCCAAGGCATTGATCACGGTTGCCAACATACCCATTTGATCGCCGGTCACCCGATTCAGGGATTCCGACGCCTTTTCGCCGCCGCGCAGAATATTGCCGCCGCCAATTACCAGCCCCACTTGCACGCCGGCGTCGCATAAATCCTTCACTTCGAGGGCTAAGCGTTGGACGATATCCGGATCGATACTGCCGCCCTTCTCGCTCATTAGGGCTTCGCCGCTCAACTTCAGCAAAATTCTTTGGCAAATCATTTGATTCATAATCGAACGTCCGTCGGGAGTTTCAGTTAAAGCAACGAATTGTAGAACATAACCGCGTCGAGTCCCCTCGACGCGCGAACTAAGCGTAAGTTCGGGCGGAAACCGTTCTTGGCTCGGTGCCGGTTTCCGCCTCGGCGCGGCCTAGCCTCTAACTTGCGCCATAACCTCGGCCGCGAAATCTTCTTCTTTCTTCTCGATGCCTTCGCCAACTTCGAAACGAGCGAAGCGTACCGCCGAATTGCCTTTCTCTTTCAAAAGTTGGCCGACGGATTTGCTGTCGTCCTTAATAAAGGCTTGGCCTTGCAACGTAATTTCCGACAAAAACTTGTTAATGCGACCTGAAACCATTTTTTCCACGATGTCCGCCGGCTTACCTTTGATTTTCTCTTCTTGCTGCGCCAAGAAAATTTCTTTCTCTTTTTCAAGGGTTTCCTGTGCAACTTGATCGGCGGAAATGCAAATCGGCTTGCTGGCGGCAATATGCATCGCAATGTCTTTTCCCAATTCGGCATCCGCTTTTGCCAACTCGACGATAACGCCGATTTTGCTACCGTGCAGATAAGCCGCTTGACCGCCATCGGTGGTGGTGTATTTGACAAAACGGCGCACGGTGATGTTTTCGCCAATTTTGGCGATCAATGCCCGCCGGGTTTCGTCCAAGCTGACGCCCGTACTCAACAACATGGCTTGCAAATCTTCGTCGCTATTGACATTGCTGTTCAGCAAGCTGTTGACCACATCGCTGGTGAATCCAATAAAGTCTTCACCCTTGGCCACGAAATCGGTTTCGCAGTTGACGTCGGCCATCACCACGGTTTTGCCGTCTTCGGAGACTTTGACGCCGATAATGCCTTCGGCCGCGATACGGCCGGACTTTTTATCGGCCTTGGCCAAACCTGCCTTACGCATGTTTTCGACTGCCAATTCCATATCGCCGTTGGCCTCGACCAGGGCCTTCTTGCATTCCATCATGCCGGAACCGGTACGCTCACGCAGTTCCTTGACCATCGCCGCACTTATACTCATCGTTATTTCCTCAAGTTTATTAACTAAAAAAACGCCTCACTAAGGAGGCGTTTAAAAGACATACGGTACCGGACGCAAATCAAGCACCCGGGAGGGTCCGGCGACAGGGCCGGACACTATCGAAAGTTTGCTTACGCTTCCGCTACGACTTCTTCGACGAAGTCGTCGGACTTGCCGCCGGCATCCATCCGCAAGGCTTTAGCTTCCAAAATCGCCGCGGCCGCACTTTGGCAATACAAGGTAACGGCGCGTATCGAATCGTCATTACCGGGAATGACGTAATCAATGTTGTCTGGAGAGTTGTTCGAATCGACAACGCCAACCACGGGAATGCCCAATTTCTTGGCTTCCATAATGGCATTTTTTTCGTATCCGACATCCAAAACGAAAATCGCATCGGGTATGCCGCGCATATCCTTAATACCGCCCAAGCTACGCTCCAGTTTATCCAGCTCGCGCTCCATGCCCAGGGCTTCTTTTTTGCTGAAGCGTTGATACAGTGTGCCGTCGGCTTTCATCGCTTCCAGTTCCTTCAAGCGATTGATCGATTTCTTAATGGTCTTGAAGTTGGTCAACATGCCGCCCAACCACCGATGGTTGACATAAGGCATGCCGCAACGCGCCGCTTCTTCAGCCACGACTTTACGGGCAGCTTTTTTGGTACCCACGAACAATATGGTACCTTTATTAGCGGTCATTTGACCTAAATAGTTCATCGCATCGTTGAACAACGGCAAGGTGTGTTCCAGATTGATGATATGAATTTTGTTACGAGCTCCAAACAAATATGAAGCCATTTTGGGGTTCCAGTAACGGGTTTGGTGACCGAAGTGCACACCCGCTTCCAGCATTTGACGCATTGACACTGCTGCCATTTACTTCTCCTAAAATTGCCGAATAATTCGGCGTTGGGTTACGCCTCCACTGATCCCGACCGGTGACCCGACTTTTCTAAAAAGGCGAGCACCCCACCGATCGTGTCGATAAGTGTGAGTATTGGTTACTTGGTGAACTTACCTTTATACCATGATCGCGTTTTCCCAACAAGCTTAAACCTGCTAGACTGCGCTGCCTTAGCGGCGCACTCCGCGATGCGATCCAGCGCAGCTCCTTGTTTTTTCAACCATTACAACCCTCGAATGACTATCAGCATTAAGAACGCCGACGAAATCGCCAAAATGCGCGTGGCCGGAAAATTAGCCGCCGAAGTACTGGAAATGATTGCACCGCATGTCGTTGCCGGCGTGACCACCGAAGCACTCGATAAAATTTGCCATGATTACATCGTGGACGTTCAACACGCCGTACCGGCACCACTGAATTATCGCGGCTTTCCGAAATCGATCTGCACGTCGGTCAATCACCAAATCTGCCACGGCATTCCGAGCGAAAAGAAACTAAAAAACGGTGACATCGTCAATGTCGATATCACGGTCATCAAGGATGGCTACCATGGCGACACCAGCAAAATGTTTTGCATCGGCGATGTCAGCCCGCACGCCAAGCGCCTGGTGGACGTCACGCGCGAATGCCTGATGCTGGGGATTGCCGAAGTCCGCCCCGGCAAGCATTTTGGAGACATTGGGCATTCGATTCAAAAACATGCGGAGGCCCATCGTTATTCGGTGGTCAGAGAGTTCTGCGGGCACGGCATCGGCAAACAATTTCACGAAGAACCCCACGTCATGCATTTCGGTAAGCAGGGCGAAGGTGCGATGTTCGAGCCAGGCATGATTTTCACGATAGAGCCGATGATCAACCTCGGCAAGCGCCACATGAAAATCCTCGGTGACGGCTGGACCGCAGTCACCAAGGATCACAGCCTTTCAGCACAATGGGAACACACGATTCTGGTCACCGAAACCGGCCACGAAATACTCACCCTGAGGCAAGAAGAGCTGTGAAAGGCATGTGGTTTTCCGAAAACGACTTTCTGAGTTGTTTCGGCGAAGAGAATCCGGTTGCCTCGTTCAAAAGCGCCATCGCCAAGGAAAACGCACATTTAAAGCTTCGCTTCAATCCCGACAAAGCAACCACCGGACTACTGACCGAGAAAGCCCATTTCATCGACAACTTGCTGCAAGCCTGCTGGAAGCACTTCATGGGAGCTTGCGATACTCACCACGGCTTGGTGGCGACCGGCGGTTACGGGCGCGGCGAACTGTTCCCCTACTCAGACATCGATATATTGGTACTACTGGACCCTGCTTGTGCCGAAGATTATCGGGAAGCCGTCGCCGGGTTTGCCAACTTCCTTTGGGACATTGGCCTAAAACCCGGACTAAGCACCCGCAGCGTTGCCGAATGTCTACAAGCCGCGGCAGCCGACCAAACCGTGTTTACCAGCTTGCTGGAGATGCGTCTGATCGCTGGCAGCACAACGTTATTCGAAACCTTGAAACAGCAAGTAAATTCCGACACGCTCTGGCCGTCCGAAAAATTCTTTCCGGCCAAACTCAGCGAACAAGAACGCCGCTACGCCAAGTTTCACGACACCGCTTACAATCTTGAACCCAACATCAAGGAAGGCCCCGGAGGCCTGCGGGATCTGCAAGTCATCAGTTGGGTATTCAAACACCACTACAAAGCCGCGTCGCTACGCGAACTCATCAAATACGGCTTTCTACCCAAATCCGAATACGACAATCTGATCACTGCCCGCGACATACTCTGGCGTTTACGATTTGCGTTGCACAACCTGACCGGCCGCTGCGAAGACCGTTTGCTGTTCGATTATCAACGCGAGCTCGCCGCCCAACTCGGCTATTTCGACGCGAACGACCAGCCGGATGTCGAGCAATTCATGCAATTTTTCTTCAAGACCGTCGTCGATATCGAGCGACTCAACGAAATGCTGTTGCAATTGCTCAACGAAAAACTGATCAGCAACAAGGAAAGCTTGAATCCGATCCCGATTACCGCGAATTTTTCGTCGATCGACGGCTACCTGGAGGCCTCCAACAAAGATGTTTTTCAAAAACAACCGCTGGCGTTACTGGAAATATTCTTGATTTTGCAACAATCGCCGTCGCTAAAAGGTATCCGCGCCAGCACGATACGGTTAATCCGAAAAAGCTTGCCCTTGATCGACGAAGAATTCCGGCAAAACAAGCGCGCCAACCGTTTGTTTATGGACATACTGCGACAACCGCGCGGCATCACCCACCAGCTCAAGCGTATGAACCGCTATGGGATACTGGCGGCCTACTTGCCGGACTTCGCCAATATTGTTGCCCGCATGCAGTACGACTTGTTTCATATCTACACGGTCGACGAGCATACGCTGTTCGTGATTCGTAACCTGCGCCGCTTTTCGCTGGCCAAGCACAACAAGGAATTACCGTTTTGCAACAATATTTTCCTGCTGATTTCCAAGCCGGAAATTTTGTATATCGCCGCGTTGTTTCACGACATCGCCAAAGGTCGCGGCGGAGACCATTCGACATTGGGCGAAACCATCGCCCGCCAGTTTTGCCAACAGCACGAGCTGCCCAGCTCAGACACCAAGATCATCACTTGGCTGGTTCGCAACCATTTGCTGATGTCCATGACCGCGCAGCGCAAGGACATCAGCGATCCCGACATCATTCACGACTTCGCGCTGCATGTCGGCAGCATCGAATACCTGAACTACCTGTATCTGCTGACCGTGGCCGACATTAGGGCGACCAATCCCAGCCTTTGGAATGCCTGGAAAGACGCGTTACTAAAAGAACTGTATATTTCGACACATCAGGCGCTGCATCGCGGTCTGCTCAATCCGATGGCCAGATCGGAACGCCTCGAGGAAAACCGCAAGGAAGCCCGAGAGGAATTGATAAAGCTCGGTTTATCGCCGACATCGATAGAACGTTCTTGGCAACACGTCAGCGACGATTATTTTTTACGATACTCCGGCGACGAAATCGCTTGGCATACGGTCGCGATTGCTGCCTGCCACGACCACGAATTGCCCCTGGTGCTGTTGCGCCCGCAAACCCTGCGCGGCAGCGCGGAAATCTTCGTGTACGCCCGCAACGAAGTTCAGATTTTTTCGATCTGCACCGCGACGCTCGATCAATTAGGCCTCACCATCCTCGACGCGCGGATCATCACAACCGCCGACCAATACGTCCTGAACAGCTTTCAAGTCCTGGAACAGTCCGGCAAACCGATTACCGATTTGCACCGGGAGGTGCATATCTGCACATCATTACGTCACGGACTGCTAACCAAGACCGTCAAATCATCTAAAAACATCCACAAGCAATCGCGGCAAGCCAAGCACTTCCCAATCAAAACCACGCTGACCTATCTGGAAAATCCGTCGCATAAGCATACGATACTGGAATTGGTGACAACCGACAGAGCCGGTTTGCTATCGACCATCGGCCGCGCCTTTACCGAACAAAACATCCAGCTGCACGACGCGAAAATCACCACAATAGGCAGCCGAGCCGAGGATATGTTTTACATTAGCGCACTGGACGGCACGCCCATTACCGATCAGCACCAGCGACAAGCGTTGCGCGATACCATACTGCAACTACTGAGCGGCTAAATGCGCTAACCCAATAACAAACGTTCGCCGCGAGCCAATTTTGGCAGCCGACCATCCAATCCCATCGCCGCCCTCATCACCTTATTCCGAGCCGGAGAGATACGTTGCGCCAACCCGAGGCCCAAATTACGTAAAACCTTTAAAGGCAAGATGTCGTTGCTAAACGATTGATAAAACACATCCATCACCGTCATCATTTTCAGATTTTCGTTACGGCGCATCCGTTCATAGCGCTGCAATACGGCCGAATCGCCGATCGCCTTGCCCTGTTTGCCGGCTTCGATCAGCACTTCGGCCAGCGCGGCGGCATCCAACAAACCGATATTGACGCCTTGACCCGCCAGGGGATTGATCATGTGCGCGGCATCGCCCACCAAGGCGACGCCTTGCTTGAAGTAATGCTGTGCATGTTGGCGCCGTAACGGAAAACTGGCGACACCCAACACTCGCTGGATTTCCCCGAGACAATCCGGGAAGGCACCCGTCAGTTCGCGCTTCAACTCTTCGACGGGCAATGCCTGCAAACGCTTAACTTCGTCGGGCGAGTTATACCAAACCAGAGAAGCAAAATGGCCGGTCAGGGGCAGGAACGCTTGCGGTCCGGACGGGACAAAGCGTTGCCAGGTGATATCTTGTTGGGGATATTGAGTCTCGACGTAGATCACCAGCGCATGCTGGTTATAATCCCAACTGGTGACCCCAAGCCCAACCGCTTGCCTAACCCTGGAATGACCTCCATCGGCCCCGACCAACATGTTTGTGGCGATTTTGGTGCCATCGGCCAACGTCAATTCCGTCCGGCCTGCTAGATAGTCGATAGCCTCGATCGAACACGGCGCGAGCAGCTCGATATTGGCGAAACCCGGCAAGCGCTCCAGCAAGGCCAACTGGGTGACGCGATTTTCGACAATGTAACCCAACTCCGACGCATTGATATCCTTACTGTTGAAGGTGGTGTCGCCCGCTGTTTCCCAAACGCGCATGCGCTGAAAAGGGCAGCATCGCTTGGACTCGATACCCTGCCAAGCGCCCACCATCTCGAGTATGGTTTTGGACGCAATACTCAACGCAGACACTCTTAAATCGTGCGGTTGTTCCGGCGCAAACGGTTCCGGCAAACGGTTTTCGAGCAGAGCCACCTTCAAGGCGCTACCGCCCAGACAGCAGGCGACCGCCGCACCCACCATTCCGCCACCCACAATTACTACATCGTATTGTTGTTTCATCATTTTTTATAGTGTGTTGCCGTTTATGCAATGGATTTGAAGCCGGCTTGGCCGGCCCCAGGAATGACAGGCTCTAGCGCGCATGGTATCATTGGAAAGTTTCACCAACCGAAAGCCACCTTGGCCAACGAGAACTGGTTGCGACGACTAGCGCAAAGCGAACTTCTCAAATATAGTGACTCTATCACGCGGTCGATTTAAAAACCATAAACCTGCCGGCAGGCCACTTCGGGTGGTTCATTAATCAGGAAGACAGGATCTGGATAGCTATGAATACACACGCCCAGAAAAACAACACATTCATGCTCTACGACGCGGACTTATCGCAAGACAGTTGCGGCGTGGGCTTCATCACGCGCAAGGATAGCAAACAGACTCACGAGTTATTGCTGAAGTCGCACGAGGCCTTATGCACGATCCCGCATCGCGGCGGCATGAGCGCCGAGGGCATCGGCGACGGCGCCGGCGTGAATATCGACCTGTCTTTGAAGTTTTTCCGCAAGGTCACCGGCGATGCAACGCTGGAACTGGGTCAATTCGGCGTCGCCAACTTCTTCTTCCCGGAAGATCACGCCCATTACGATTCCGAAGCACAAAAACTGGTCGAAGAACATCTGAAGGAATTCGATCTGCCGGTCATCAAGTGGCGTGAGGTGCCGGTCGACCATTCGGTCTTGAATACAGCCTCTGTCAAGGCTCAACTACCGATCAAACAACTGATTTTCGGCCGCCCCGCATCGTTGAAGGATGCTAGCCACGAGCTGTTCGAAAAACATATTCAGCAAGCGCTCCTGACCATCGAAGTTGACGGTTTCGGCCGCCCGGAATTGCGCGGATTTTATCCGTTGTCGATGAGTTCGCGCACCCAGGTTTATAAAGGCCGTCTGAATTCGTTTGAAGTTATCCCATACTTTATCGACCTATACGACGCCGACCACGAAATCAGCACGCTGTTTTTCCACACCCGCTTTTCGACCAATACCGCGCCGGCGACGATGATGGCCCAGCCGTTCCGCTACATGGCCCACAACGGCGAGTTGAATACCGACAAGAAAAACCGTCTCAGTGAAAACGCCATTGCCCGGCAAAATAACAAACACATCGTATTTCCGTGCGGCCAGTCCGATTCCGGCCGCCTCGACCAAACCCTGACTCGCCGCATCAACGAAGACGAACTCGACATCGTCACCGCGATTCTGGCGATGATGCCGCCAGCCTGGGAAAACGACCCTACTTTGTCCGATGACGTGCGCGCGATGCTGGAATATTTCAGCTTGTACGAAGAGAAAAACGACGGTCCGGCGGCACTGATCTTCAATGACGGCGTCCGTGTCGGCGCTCGCCTCGACCGTCTCGGGCTACGCCCGTTACGTTCGGTGGAAACCCAAGAATATTTGGCGGTGATGTCGGAGGCCGGTCAGATCGATTTCCCGCCGGAACAAGTTCTGCGCCGCGGCCGGATCGAAGCCGGCGGGATGCTGTATTTCGATCACGGCACCGGCGAGTCGTACAACAGCCATCAGGTCATGGAACGCCTGGCGAAACAGAAAGATTACAAAGCCCTGTTGGCCCAGCGGTGCGCTCACATGAACGAACTGCCGAAAGTCGAATTGTCCGAAATCGGCAACGACCACGAACTAAACATTGATCAACGCCATACCGCCTATTCGCTGAATCAGGAAAGCTTCAAATTCCTGCTTGATCCGATACTGCAAACCGGTTTGGAAAAAGTGTCCGCGATGGGTTACGGCCTGACTCCGAACGCGCTCAGCGCGGCCGAAGGCGGCATGTCGCGCTATTTTAGCCAACGTTTCGCCCAGGTCACCAACCCACCGTTGGATTCGTTGCGCGAGAGCGACGGTATGACCCTGCGCGTCGCGCTGGGTGCGAAACCTACCTTCGCGCCGCCGACCAGCAAGCAATTGATGGTCGACTCGCCGATCCTGCAACGCACCCAGCTTGAGCAAATCCGTCGGCAAAACCAAGTTAAAACCGTCACCCTGGACGCGCTGTACACCCCGAATTTCGACGATGCCGCCCAAAACGAGCTGGCTCTGGAACAAGCCCTGCTCGCGGTGTGCGAACAAGTGGAACAGGCCGCGCGCAACCATACCGGCATCATCATCCTTAGCGATGCCAATATCGGCAAAACCAAGGCAGCGATCCCAGCCCTGCTAATGATCGCCGCCGCCAATCAGCATCTGGTCAAACAAGGCTTGCGCTTCAACTCGTCTATCGTCATGGAAACCGGCCAAGCCGCCAGCCCGCACGACGTCGCGACGATCTTGGGCTTCGGCGCGTCGGCGATTTGTCCGCTCAGCGTGCATAACCGGGTGATGACCGAATACGGCGACGAGGCGGGCCGCAAGAAAGCCTTGTACAACTTCCAGAAAGGCGTCGAAAAATCGCTGATGAAAACCATGGGCAAGTTCGGATTGTGCACCGTGGAAAGCTACATTGGCGGCGAGTTCTTCGAATCCAACTATCTGGACACCGACGAGCCGAAACTGAACGCCTACTTCCCCAACATCAACTCGTCGGTCGGCGGCGTGCGCTACGCCGACATCGCCGCCAGCAACACCGAATGGCACCACAAGGCGCTGTCGGTGCAAGGCGAGAACGACATTCCGTTCCTGGGCCTGTTCAAGGAACGTCAGGATGGTGCCGGCCACACCTTCGGCAATACCGCGGTACGCGAATACATCGCGATGACCGACGAACCTATTTTATATATAGCGCGGGAGCAGGCTAACGAAGCGAGCGACACCGCTTACCGCGATTTCGGCTACGATAAACGCACGCCGGAGCAGATCGACGCCTTCGGCATTACCCCTGCGTATCGCAGCTTCGCTCGCAATTTGACGCTGGAACGCGCCAATCGCCCCGCCGCGTTGCGCGATGTGATGGAGTTTCCGGTCGACATCAGCGCCGCCGACACCCAAGCCGAATTCGATCGCCTATTGGGCAGCCAAAATCTGCTTGGCAACAACAATTTTCTGGTTCGGGGCCTGAAAGTCAACCAAATAGATAATTCGGTTTTCAATGTTAATTTTACTGAAAATAGCAGTAAAGCCCGTCTGGAACCGCTAGCGGCACATCTGAAAGCCCGTTTCTCCAGCCAGGATTTCAGCATCAATATCGAAACGGATACGCTAAAAGTAGTGGTCAACGATGGCGACAGTTCGATCTACCGCTATTTGAGTAACGTCCGCACTGCCCGCGAGCGTCTGGATTTGAGTCAAGTCCAACCGGCTCACGAAATTACTCCGACGTTCGCCTCCGGCGCGATGAGTCACGGCGCCTTGCTGGCCGAAGCTCACGAAGCCGTCGCCCAAGGCACCAATATCGCCGGCGCCATGAGCAACTCCGGCGAAGGCGGCGAACATTCCAGCCGCTTCGGCACCCTCCGTTCCAGCAAAATCAAACAGTTTGCGTCCGGCCGCTTTGGCGTCTGGGCCGGCTATCTGGCCGACCCTAATCTGGAAGAAATCGAAATCAAGATCGGCCAGGGGGCCAAACCAGGCGAAGGCGGTCAATTGCCCGCGCCGAAAGTGTCGGTCGAAATCGCCGCACTGCGCGGCGGCACCCCCAAAGTCGAGTTGGTCAGCCCGCCACCCCACCACGACACCTACTCCATCGAAGACTTGGGCCAATTGATTCACGACGCCAAAGCCGCTCGCGTCCGCGTGGTCGTTAAACTGGTGTCGTCGGAAGGCATAGGCACTATCGCGGTCGGCGTCGCCAAAGCCGGTGCCGACGTCATCAACGTCGCCGGCAATACTGGCGGCACCGGCGCGGCGGCGGTCACCAGCCTGAAAAACACCGGCCGTTCGCCGGAAATCGGCATTGCCGAAGTGCATCAAGCGCTGGCCGTCAACGGCCTGCGCGATAAAGTGATCTTGCGTTGTAGCGCCGCCCACCAAAATGGCGCCGATGTGGTCAAATCCGCGATTCTCGGCGGCGACTCCTTCGAGTTCGGCACGACCGCGCTGATGATGTTGCGCTGTGTGATGGCGAAAAACTGCAACATTCGCTGCCCGGCCGGCCTGACTACCGCGCACGAAGAATTCAAGGGCGATCCGCGCGTGTTGGCGCAATTCTTTATGAATTTGGCCCATGAAGTCCGCGAGATCCTCGCCGACCTGGGTTACACCAGCTTGAAAGAAATTCGCGGTAAAACCGAATTGCTGCATTTGATCGACCATCCCAGCATGGTCGGCCAAATTCATTTGCAGAAGTTACTGGCCGAAGTACGGGAAGTCAAAATTGCCCAACCGGTCTATCTGGAAAAAGACTTTGCCATCGACGACCGAATTTTCCCGCAAGTCAAAACCGCGTTGTTCCAGCAAGGACTGAAACAAATCGTCATCGAAGGAGACGAGTTCAAACTCAACAACCGCAATAAAACCGTCGGTGGCCAAACCGCGATCGACCTGGAGCGCTTTTTGGCCTACGAAATGAGCGCCGAGCAAGTCGCCGCCTCCAAAATCGTTTACACCAACCAGCACGGCCGCCGCTATCTAGCTGACGACACGATCATCGTCCGTACCCACGGCTCCGCGGGCCAAAGCTATGCGGCCTTTAATAACGACGGCATGCGAATGGAACACACCGGCACCTGCAACGACGGTGTTGGTAAAACCGCGTGCGGCGGAGTTATCGTCATCAAATCGCCCGGTGGCGGGTCTAAGCTGCCCGGCGAAAACGTGCTGATCGGCAATTTCGCGTTATTCGGCGCATCCGGCGGCAAAACCTTCATCAACGGCGAGGCCGGCGACCGCTTCGCGGTGCGCAACTCCGGTGCGATGGCCGTCGTCGAAGGCGTCGGCGACTTCGCTTGCGAATACATGATCAATGGCGCGGTGTTGAATTTAGGCGGCTTCGGCAAAGGTTTCTGCACCGGCATGTCCGGCGGCAATGCCTACCAATACGACCCGGAAAATCGTCTGGAAGACCTGTACGACGCCACGTCCGTGTCTATCCACGGCCTCACCGACGGCAGTGAACTCGCGGCCAGCCATGAACAGTTCGTTCTGTACATGCTGGAACAACATATCGAACACACCGGTTCGGAAAAAGCGAAAACGATTTTGAACAATTGGGCAGACGAGCGCCAGCACTTCAAATTCGCGCTGCCGTTGTGGTTGAATCGCACCCAAACTGCTGAGTTTCTCAGTAAATCGATGGATCGCAAGGCCATGATCGAGGAATTATCGGTCGCCCTCGCCCAGCAGCAAATCGAGCAAATCAAACAGGCTTATACCCGTGATAAAGCCCTGTTCGATGGTGCGATTCCCGCTTACGGCGAAACCGACGGCGAATTGACCTTGAAATTGATCAATAGCTACGCTGTCATCGACAAGGCGCAACAAATCGCCCGCGACCAGCTCCAAAAAGCAGGGCAAACCGCCACGCCGGCACAGGTCGATCAACAGGCCCGCAAGCTGGTGATGGAACGGCCACGCAAGTTACAAGACGCGCTGATCAAAAATATCCGCGAGGCCTATAGTCAATACGACGACGGTCAATTAGCGGCATTGATGGCGGCAAAGCGCCTGAACGATTACAAGACCACGCTGATGCTGCGCGATGTACAAAGCATCTACTCGATCGGTTCGACTGCCTGGATCATCGAGCAAGACCGTGTCAATCGCGCGGCATTGGTCAACTTACCTTCGGTCGACAAAAACCTGGCCAGCCTGGAAAGCCTGACCATCGTCCAAAACATGCTGGAATGCGAGGCAGCGTAACCGAAATCGAAGTGGACCAGGTTAACCTAGGCCGCAGTCCGGCTATCTCGCCTTTGCGCCGGGTAGCGTTCCCCTCGATCCAAGCTACGTTGATTTATATAGAGACCGGACCGGCGCAAGCCGGTCCCAAGTTGGTAGAGAAATGAAATCACCTTTTATCCCTGAAAACGCCCCCTACTCCGACTCACAACGTGCCTGGCTCAGCGGTTTTTTCGCCGGCATGCACAGCCATATGCTTCACAGCGCCGGCAGCGTCAATTCCGCCAACGCCCGCAACTTACATATTCTGTTCGGCAGCCAGACCGGCAATTCCGAATCCCTGGCTCACGACGCCGCCGCCCGCGCCAAAAGCCACGGTTTGGTTCCCATCGTTAAAGGCATGGACGAAATCGAAATCGGTCAACTAGCAAATATCGAATACCTATTGATCATCACCAGCACCTATGGCGAAGGCGCCATGCCAGACAACGCCGAAATGCTCTGGGAAGCCGCCAGCGGCGACAGCGCCCCTCGCCTGGAAAAACTCAATTACGCGGTATTGGCGCTGGGCGATACCAGCTACGATTTGTTTTGCCAAGCCGGCAAGGACTGGGACGAACGCCTGCAAGCCTTGGGAGCCAACCGCTTGTTCGAGCGGGTCGATTGCGATGTCGATTTCGAAGCGCCCGCCGAACAATGGCTTAGCGAAGTGATTCCGTTGATGGCCGACGGCGCCGAAACCGTCGCGGTTGTCGATACCGAGGCTCAGCCAAGCAAATCTCAATACAACCGCAAAAATCCATTCCCGGCCAAACTGTTGGTCAATCGCTTGTTAACCGCCGGCGACTCGTCCAAGGAAACCCGCCACTACGAAATATCGATCGCCGGTTCCGGCCTGAATTACGAGGCGGGCGACGCAATGTGCGTGGTACCGACCAACTGCCCGCTACTGGTGGCCGATCTGGTCAAGGCCCTGGGTTGCAGCGGCGCCGAGGAAGAACCGGTAAACAGCGAACTGATGACGCTTTCGGAAGCATTGCGCACTCACTTCGAGATCAAAACGCCAAGCAAGGAGTTGATCGAGGAAATCGCCAAACGCTCTGGCGATCAGGAACTCAACGCGCTGCTGCAAGCCGGCGACAAGGACAAACTCGCCGATTACCTGTGGGGTCGCGACACGCTGGATCTGCTGATGCAGTTCCCAGGCGTCGAATTTTCCGCCGCTGAATTTCTGCGTCTGCTAAAGCCGTTGCAACATCGAGCCTACTCGATCTCGTCGAGCAGCAAGCAACATCCCGATGCCGTCCACCTGACCGTCGCCAGTGTGCGCTACGACGCCCACGGCCGGCATCACAAGGGCGTCTGTTCCACCTATCTGGCCGATTTAGTCGATGAAACCACCGATGTGCGGATTTTTTTCACGCCGAACAACAATTTCCGAGTTCCGAGCGACGACAATTTGCCGATGATCATGGTCGGTCCCGGCACCGGCATTGCCCCGTTCCGCGCCTTCTTGCAAGAACGCCAAGCCCGCAAGGCCAGCGGCAAGAACTGGCTGTTTTTCGGCGACCGTAACGCCGCGACGGATTTCATTTACCGCAACGAAATCGAGGCGATGCAAAGCAACGGTCTGCTGACCAAGCTGGATCTGGCCTTTTCCCGCGATCAGGCGGAAAAGATTTACGTCCAGGATCGCATGAAGGAACACGGTGCCGAGTTGTTCGCCTGGTTGGAACAAGGCGGTTATTTCTTCGTGTGTGGCGACGCCTATCGAATGGCCAAGGACGTCGATCAAGCCTTGCACGACGTGATCCGCGAACACGGTAAAATGACATTGGTCGAAGCCGTGGAATACGTCAACCAATTGAAAAAAGACAAACGCTACGTCCGCGACGTTTATTGACAACATGGGCGAGCTGCCGGTTAGAAACCGACAACTCGCCGGTCCAGTTCCTCGAGCCGCCAGCAACGCCGATTCCATTCGAGTCTGGCTAAACCTAGCCGTTGGCAATGCGGCGATTTTCCGCCGGTTTTGGCCGAAACATCCTTCCTCCGCCCGACAAAATCCCGTTCGATCGACCCCGTATTCGGCTAAAATCGCCGGCTGATCCCGGCGCATCCGTGCCGGATACCATCAATTTGATAGGACGGCTAGCGTGGCCCATTCTGCTTACAATTTGAACTTGACATCCGGCCAGGTCGATCTCAGTCACGGCGGTGGCGGCCGGGCAATGGCGCAATTGATCGATGCCTTGTTTATCAAGCATTTCGACAACGACTTATTGAAGCGCCGCAACGACCAGGCTGTTTTTCAGGTCCCGGCCGGCCGGCTGGCGATCAGCACCGACGGCCACGTGATCTCGCCGCTGTTCTTCCCAGGCGGCGACATCGGCGCGCTCGCGGTGCATGGCACGCTGAACGATGTCGCAATGTCGGGTGCCCGGCCCTTGTATTTGGCGGCCGGGTTTATTCTGGAGGAAGGCCTGGCGCTGGCCGATCTGGACCGTATCGTCGCCAGCATGGCCGCCGCCGCCAAAGCCGCCGGCACTCCGGTGGTGACAGGCGACACCAAGGTCGTCGAGCGCGGTAAGGGCGACGGCGTATTCATCACCACGACCGGCGTCGGCATCGTGCCGGACGGCGTTGATATCGCCGGTGACCGCGCCGAGCCCGGCTGCGCGGTGTTGGTCAGCGGCAGCATCGGCGACCACGGCGTGGCGATCATGGCCGGCCGCGAGAATCTGCAATTCGGGACCAGCATCGTTTCGGATTCGGCCGCGCTGCACGGCTTGGTAGCGGATATGGTGGCCGCGGCGCCGACCCGGATACGCTGCTTGCGCGATCCGACCCGCGGCGGCTTGGCCACCGCACTGAACGAACTGGCCGAGCAATCCGGCGTCGGCATCGTCGTCGACGAAAACCGCATCCCTATTAAGGCCCAAGTCAGAGCGGCTTGCGAGATTCTCGGCCTCGATCCGCTTTACGTCGCCAACGAAGGCAAGCTGGTCTGTATTTGCGAAGCCGACGCCGCCGAAACCTTACTGAACACGATGCACAACCATCCGTTGGGTCGGGATGCCTCGATCATCGGTACCGTCGTCGCCGATCAACACCATTTCGTGCAAATGACCACCGGCTTCGGCGGCCGCCGTATCGTGGATTGGCCCGCCGGCGAACAACTGCCGCGCATTTGCTGATGCCCGGCCTGGCGATCCGGGCGCGCGGCGTGGTGCAGGGCGTCGGTTTTCGACCGACGATCTGGCATCTGGCCAAAACATACCATTTGACCGGTTCGGTCTGGAACGATCAGGAAGGCGTGATGATTCACGCCTACGGCCCTGCAAGCGTGTTGGCGGAGTTCGCGGAGGCGATTCCCAAGCACCTGCCGCCGCTGGCCCGATTGGACGCGCTGGAAAGCGCCGAACTGCTCGGCAGCGCGCCGGACGAGTTCCTCATCGTCGCCAGCGCCGGCGGCCGCGCGGCCGATACCGTCATCGCGGCCGATGCCGCCACTTGCCCGGCTTGTCTGGCAGACATTGCCGATCCCGGCAACCGCCGCTATCGCTATCCTTTCACCAACTGCACGCATTGCGGTCCGCGTTTATCCATCGTCCGCCGCGTACCTTACGACAGGCGCCATACCAGCATGGCCGGTTTCGCGATGTGCCCGGAATGCCTAAGCGAATATCAAGACCCGGCCGACCGGCGCTTTCACGCTCAAGCCAATTGCTGTCCGGTATGCGGCCCCAGATTATGGCTGGAAGACGGCAAAGGCCTCCTCCCCGGAGATCCTATCGATCAGGCCGCCGCCGCGATCCGCGCCGGACGGATCGTCGCGATCAAAGGCTTGGGCGGATTTCATTTGGCTTGCGATGCCGCCAATGCCGAGACGGTGCGCCGATTACGCCAGCGCAAGCGCCGCTACGCTAAGCCGTTTGCGTTGATGGCCGGTAGTGAGACGATGTTGCGCCGCTACGCCGAGTGTTCCTCATTGGAAAGCGCCGCGCTGCAATCCCCGGCCGCGCCCATCATGGTGCTAACGGCAGCCGGCGCCGGGCTGGCACCTGAACTCGCCCCCGGCGACGATAAACTGGGCTTCTTGCTGCCCTACACGCCACTACATCATTTGTTGATGGCCGTGCTGAACACGCCCATCGTGCTGACGTCCGGTAATGTTAGCGACGAACCGCAATGCATAGACAACGCGGCGGCCCGCGCCGAATTAACCGACATCGCCGACCTGTGGCTGATGCACGACCGCGATATCGTGAATCGCTTGGATGATTCGGTGGCGCGGCTAGTGGACGGCGAAATTCGCTTGTTGCGGCGGGCGCGCGGCTACAGCCCGCAAGCGTTGATTCTTCCCGTCGGCTTCGAGCAGGCGGACGGCGTTCTGGCAATGGGCGCCGAATTGAAAAACAGTTTTTGCCTGATTCGGCGGGGTCAAGCCATCGTCTCGCAGCATATCGGCGATCTGGAAAATACGGCGGCGCAGCGTGATTACCGGCAAACGATTGATCTATACCGGCAGCTGCACGGCTGCACGCCGACACGGATCGCGATCGACCGCCATCCCGGCTATCTGTCCAGTGCTCACGGCCGAGAGCTTGCCGCCGCGCTACCCGCCGAGCTGAACGAAGTCCAGCATCACCACGCCCATCTGGCCGCTTGTCTGGCCGAGCACGCCGCGCCATTGACCGGGCCGCCGGTGCTGGCGGCGATATTCGACGGCCTGGGTCTGGGTGACGAAGGCAGTCTATGGGGCGGCGAATTTTTCTGGGGAGGCTACCGGACTTGCCGGCGTCTCGCGCATTTTGAAGCGATCGCCCTGCCCGGCGGCACGCAGGCGATTCGGGAACCGTGGCGAAACGCATACGCTCAGCTCGCGCACTATTTCGCTTGGCCCGACCTGATCGCCGAATACGGCGGTCTGGATATCGTGCAATTGCTGAATCGCAAGCCGTTGGCAACTTTGGACGCGATGATCGCAAAAGGCTTGAACTCGCCACCGGCTTCATCGTGCGGGCGATGGTTCGACGCGTTTGCAGCCGCACTTGGCCTTCACGCCGAGTTCGCCGATTACGAGGGCCAAGCGGCAATCGCATTGGAGACCTTGGCCGGCCCGGCATTTTTCGGCGAGCGAGCTTATCCGGATGCTTGGACTTTGGCCCAAACCGGCGAGAGTCGGGTACTCAGTTGGCGCGGGTTGTGGCTGGCGGTACTAACCGATTTACGCGACGGTACCGATCTAGCCCGCGTGGCGGCCCGCATTCATCACACATTGATCGACGCCGCATCGGCAATCTTATCTACGTTGGCAACAACCCACCCGGCGGATACCGTGGTGCTGAGCGGCGGCGTGTTTCAGAATCGTTTGCTATTGGAAGGTCTATCGGCGAAGTTGAGAACCGCCGGCTTTCAGGTGTTGGCACCGCGCGCCTATCCGGCCAACGACGGTGGTCTAGCGCTGGGTCAGGCGGTCATCGCGGCGGCGGCGGCAGCGCGATGACCCGAACGAAGGCTCAAGTATTCAACGTCTCCATCAAATCGATCATGAACTCCATGTCTTCGTCCTCCAGAGCTTGCCAACCGGAAAATCCTAGGCTTTCCAGTACGCCGGGGCCCTTGTCTTCCTCGGCCATCCGCACCAACAGATCGCGAATCTCCTGGCGCCGCTCGGCCAGACGCGGGCCAACCAGCAGTGCGTGGTTGATGACGCTGATCTGACTACGCACCAACACCCGTAGTTGTTTTTTGATCATGCCGGATAAGTTGTCGAAGGCTTCGGCCAAGAAAATGCCGACATCGGCTTCGCCCTTTAGCAGGTGCTTGGCGACCAACACGTAATTGTCGGATAGCAATGCTTGAATGTTGCCGCGGTCCAGATCGGCCGGTTCCAACATGATCATGCCCATCAACCGCACGTCCGGATCTTCGGTGTGGGCGACGCGGATACCCGGCGTCAGATCCGCTACGTCCTGAATCGGGCTGTCGGCGTTGACCGCGATCACCGCCTCATCCGACAAGCCCACCGGCTTGACCAGGGGTAGAAAGCCTTTCTCCCGGACCAGCATCGCCGCGTCGAACGGATTGGCATAGATCAAGTCCACCCCATCGGCCGCGATAGCTTGGTGCAAGCGATGATAATGGTCGTACATCTCCAAATGGATCGCGGCGGCGGTGTGTTTTTGCAGCCACGTATTGAAGATATACCATCCGGACAAACGATCCGGCGCAAAATCGGGACTAACGGTAAACAAATAAGTCATAACGCGTTCCCCTGCTCAGATTAGCGTCGAATAGAGTTGGATGCTGTCTTCGATCTTGCGGCGCGAGGGCTTACGCCTGACCGAGGTATACCCGACCACCTGACCGTTGCGGACGTTGGGAATGACGGTCGCCTTAACCCAATAATAGCCGCCGTCCTTGCGCAAATTCTTCACGTAACCCTGCCATTTTTCGCCGCGCCCGACGGTGTCCCACAAGTCCTTAAACGCGGCGGCGGGCATATCGGGATGTCTTAGCACACTGTGCGGCATCCCGATCAACTCTTGCACGGCGTAGCCTGACATGTCGATAAAGGCTTGGTTGGCGTGGCGAATGATGCCGTCCGGCGTCGTCGTCGAAACAATCAGTTTGCCGTCCGGATACGGGGTTTCCAGTTCGGTATACAGTACTTTACGGCTGCTTCCGTCAAAATAGGTCAGCGTCGTCTCCTTGAAGTCGCCTACGATATCCTCGGGCTTCATATCAGCAATCATGATGCGCTCCACTAGCGTTTGAGGGAATTACAACATTTCGGCGATGCTCTCGGCCGCCCGTTTGACGTCCAGAAATATCAAACCCAACTTGGCGTTAGGCTTGGCCAGCACCGTCAAAACCGCCTCGCGCCCGGCGTAAGTCATTAGCACGTAGCCCTTGTCGCCCTTAATCAACACTTGCTCCAGGCCGCCGCGACTCAACTCCTGCGCGGTGCGGTCACCCAACGACAACATCGCCGCGCTCATGGCGCCAACCCGGTCCTCGTCCATGCTGGCAGGCAATACCGAGGCCATCATCAAACCATCGGTGGAGATCACTCCGGACGCTTCGATGTCCGCCGAAGTGCCGTTCAGCTCGGTCAAGACCGAGGTCAACATGTCTGCTCTCATAGTGTGGTTTCCTCTGTTTTCAGGTGATAAATTAAAACCGCCGGTTTGCCGCCGGTCATTTCAGATAGCGAGTAATCAATGCCCACGCCAACGAGACGAACTCGGCGTGATTGAAATGCGGCACGCCGCTGATCGCCAACACAAAGCGGTGCTTGCCGACGAACATCGGCCAAAAGCCAATTTGGCTATTCCCGAACGGATCGACGATCGCCAAGGCGTGGCTGGCGATTCCCAGGTTATTAACCAGTAGACCGGACCGGCGCTTATGCACTGTCGCCAATTCCGCGCTCAGTGCCGATAACTCTTCGGCGACCTCATGCGCGAATCCGCTGCAAGCCAAGTAAAAACCTTGATCGTCGGCGAGCAAGACTTTTCCGGACTCGGCGATCAAGCCCAACATCGCCGGCAGAATATCCTCCAAAGCCCCTTGCGGCGCCGTTATCGGCGCGTCCAGACCTTGAACCCAACCAAGTTTTTGGCAATACGACAACAATTGCATGGCTTTTTCGGTTTCGTCGGTTTCCATCAAGGCCATTAAGCGACCTTCGGTCAATTCCGGCGTTTGTTCCAGCTTCAACAACTGATTCAGAAAGCGACGCGGCTTATCTTCGGCGGGACTGGCGATCGCGTAATAAGCGCCGGCGGGCGTCGGATATAAATACAAACCTTGTTTTAGTTCGTAACCGGCCATGACTTCAGCCCACCAAACCAGGATCGAGCGAGTACAACAAGGACTGGACCAACAGCGAGACATCGGCCCGCTCGCGAGCGTCGACGGCAAATACCGGCGGATTCAAACCCAAGGTTTGCAACTGTCGATGGTAGTCGTCTATCGCCGGCGTGCTGCTCAAATCCATTTGGGTGACGCCTATGGCCACGCCGGTGGTATCGATAAATTTACCGAAGGCATCCAGAAAGAATTTCATGTCTTGAAACGGATCGGCCCTGGTGTTGTCGAGCAGCAAGACCAAGCCGATACCGCCGACGGTCAGAATCTCCCACATGAAATCGAAGCGCTCTTGGCCCGGTGTTCCGTACAAGTGGATCTTTTCGCCGCCGGGTAAATTCATCACGCCGTAATCCATGGCCACGGTCGTCGATTCCTTGCGGTTCTTAGTCATATCGCTAGCGGCGGCATCGGTCTTGACCGGCGGCAGATCGCTGATCGAATGTATAGCGGTAGTCTTGCCGGCACCGACTGGGCCGGTGAATATGATTTTGTATTGACTCATCGTGGTTCCTTATCGTTATTGCTCGCCGCGCAACTTCCCAAGAATCTTGCTCAACAGACCTTGGTTTTTGGCCGGTCTTGGGGCCGGTTGGGCGACCACCGCGTCGGCTTGGCGTTCGGATTGGCGCAACAAGCCCAGCGTATGACAGGCACTGACGAACACAAAGACGTATTGCATCTTGATCCGCAGCACTTCGGCGATTTCCAACGGCGTGCGCGGTTGCTGAATCAACAAGGCCGCGATCCGCAAAGCTTCCGGGGTAATCACCAAGCGGGTAAAGTTAGGCCAGCGGTCCAGATATACCGGCTTGTAAATATCGATTCCGATCGGAAATCGGCCCTTGGAGGTCCAAATCGCCAGTTTCCAAAGAAAAGCCGACATGTCCTGATGTTTTTCAGCGTCGCGGGGCGCCGGGTCGGTCAAATCGAATACCGACAATGTCATGTTCCCCGCCGAGGCCCGGTTCAGCACCACCCCGGCGAATGCCCGCAATTGCTTGTCATCGGCATCCAACCAGATTTCCTCGGACTCGGGAAAAATCAACAACGGCTTCCAGATCGAGTTCAGCCGTAGTGCCTTATGCTGCAAGCGGGCGGTCTTGAATGCCGATTGCACAAAGCCCAGGAAATAATGTCTCGGATCAAAATACGCGGTGCGCCATTGAGCAGGGTCGTCGAAATCGATATCGGCCAATGTGCCGAGGAAGGTGCGGAACCCGCTATCGCTCAGTTGCGCCGCAGTCCGGTGTTTGCTGGATTTCAATCGCTCCGGGCGAGGTTGTCCGGACGATACCGATTCAGACGCATGCTCGGCTTCCGATCCGCGGCTGGCGGGGTGACGGAGTTTTTCGGCGACCTTTCGAGCCGCCAAAACATCCCGCACTTGCGCGAACACCGACAGCATTTGTTGAGCATTGACCGGCTTCTTAACGAAAAACGCGTTTTCAACCCGCAGGTCATAGAGCGACAACAATACTAACGGTCTACCAGGATTGGCGGCGCGCCGGGCTTTAATGATATCGGCCGCCTTGGCGTGGTCGGCATCGATCAGGTCCAGATCCGCTTCGTCTTCGTTGACGACGACCGCTACTCCGCGGCAAGGTCCTTTCAAATACATGGCCATGGTTTTGCCGGTCCGGCCGTCCATCGCGAATAACGCGGCCCGCAAGGCCGGGGGCACGTGAAGTGTCATGAGCTGATTCCGTCAAAGTAAACCGCAACTTGGCGCCAGCCGTCCACAAGAGCCACGCCGGCGTCGCTCAATGCTCGGTATTGCCGGCGAAAGCGTTCAGCATTTTTGGTAGAGCGATATAACTCCAACAGCGAGTTCTGCAAGTCCTCGCGTTCGGGTTGTTGAATCAATCCGGTTTCCAACGCCTCGATCGCCTGGCTCAATTGGCTGTACTCGATGAAATCGTTAGCCAGTGCCAGATAGTCGTATTGAGTGTCGGTTCTCCGGACCTGTTGAACCAAGTCCGAGCTTCCCAACATACCGTCGGTAAATAACGTGTAACGATTCGCCACGCGCGTACCGGGCTTGAGTAAAGCCGCCGCTTGGGCGGCACTCAATTTACCGCGACAGGCGGCGAGCAATCGGGCGCGTAACGCGGAACCGCGTCCGCCCAAGATAATCGTTAAATCGAGCAATGCGGCAAATAGCTGCTCGGATAAGTCGCTACGGTAACAGCGATAAATACGCCGCAAATGGCCAAGCAGATCGGCGGGTTGTTTGCGGACCGCGAAGACCAGGACATTCAAGGCCTGCTCGCCGTCCGGATCGATGCCAAACGCCGCCAAGCGAGCATCGGACCAGAACTCGGACTCCGCCGCTATGACCGTCCGAGCGGTTTCTAAACCAAAATCGCTTTGAAGCATTGCCACCCTCCGAACCAAGACCGTTCGAAAGGGTAGCAGCGAATCAGATAATTACCGCGATTTAACTAAGGATTTGCCGGCGCGCGTCACAAATTGCCTGACGCACCGTCTCCGGTGCCGTACCGCCAATATGCTTGCGCAAAGCCACCGACCCTTCTAAGCCGAGGATATCGAACACATCTTCCGCAATGGTTGCCGAGAAACTTTGCAATTCGGTCAGGGTTAATTCCGACAAATCCCGACCGGTCCGCAAACCCAGGCGAACCGCCAAACCGACCACTTCGTGCGCATCGCGGAACGCCATGCCCTTACGGACCAAGTAGTCGGCTAAATCGGTCGCAGTCGCAAACCCGCGTTTGGCGGACTGATACATGTTTTCACGCTTGGCCTGGACGCGCGGCATCATGTCGGCAAAAGCCCGTAGACTGTTGACGACGGTATCGACGGTATCGAATAACGGCTCCTTGTCTTCCTGATTGTCCTTGTTGTAGGCCAGGGGTTGGCTTTTCATCAACATCAGCAAGGCCATTAAATGCCCGGCCACCCGGCCGGACTTGCCGCGCACCAACTCCGGTACGTCCGGGTTTTTCTTCTGCGGCATGATCGACGACCCCGTGCAAAAGGCGTCCGGAATATCGATGAAGTCGAACTGAGCACTAGCCCAAAGTACCAGCTCTTCGGAAAACCTGGACAAATGCAACATCACTAGGCTGGCGGCGGCGGTAAACTCGATCGCGAAATCGCGATCGCTAACCGAATCCAGCGAATTGTTGGACGGCCGGGAAAAACCCAGTAATTCCGCAGTCAAGAAACGATCCAGCGGATAACTGGTACCGGCCAGCGCCGCCGCTCCCAGCGGCATCACATTGATGCGCTTGCGGCAATCCTGGAAGCGCTCGGCGTCGCGGCTCAGCATCTCGAACCAGGCCATCAAATGGTGGCCGAAGGTCACTGGCTGGGCCACCTGCAAATGGGTGAAACCGGGCATGATCGTCGCGGCCTCACGTTCTGCCAGATCCAGCAACGCGGTTTGCAGACGCCGCAATTGCCCCAGAATGACGTCGACTTCGTCGCGCAAATACAAACGAATGTCGGTGGCGACCTGATCGTTACGCGAACGTCCGGTGTGCAGTTTTTTGCCGGCGATACCGATCAGGTCGGTCAAGCGCGCTTCGATATTCATGTGAACATCTTCCTGCTTTATCGACCAGACGAACTCGCCGCGTTCGATTTCACCGCGAATTTGCGCCAGCCCACTACGGATGTCGGCCAGCTCCTGTTCGGTCAAAATCCCAATCTTATGGAGCATCGTCGCGTGCGCCAACGAACCCTGAATATCCTGCAGGGCCATGCGTTGATCGAAACCGACCGAGGCGGTGAATTCCTCGACGAAGGCGTCGGTGGCTTCGGCGAAGCGGGCGCTGGAGAGTTTTTCGGAGTTTACATTTGACATAGGCAACGGTCGCAAGCGGCAAAAAACGCCGATTATACCGTCGACGACCGGAATCAAGATTAGGATTTGCGATATTCAGCCGGCCCTGCTTCGGGCATAATCGGCTAAAACCGACACTCAGGAGATCAACAATGACATTCAAATCAGCCATGTTGGCCGGTGCGTTAACCCTACTCGTCGGTTGCGGCCACGGTTACGAAGGCGAATACCGGGCCGAAGGCGGCTCGGAAAACCAGTTCATCGACGCCGTCGCGAAAATCATTGGCGACCAAACCTTGGTCATTGGCAAAAACTACCTGGATTCCAACGGCGAACGCACCGAATTCGCCGAAATTTTCGTTCGCGAATCAGGCAGTCAGTCGTATTTGGTATTCAAGAAAGCCGACGGCTCGGAAGATGCCTGGAAAATCGTCGACCAAGACACATTGGAACGTGGCGGCGGCTTGGTATCGATCAGGATGAAACGGGTTAAATCCTGAGATGATCACCAATTCAGATTTTACCGCTACGTTCCAATTTGGTCTGGCAGGGCAAACAATAACGACAGGCAATCGCGCTCCGGCGCGCCTCGGGGATGGGTTCGCCGCATTCGTCGCAATGCGTCGCCGACTCCCCGGCATACATCGAGCGGCGAGTTTGTTCGACGAATAATTCAGTCATTTGATCCAAGCGTTCGACAATGGCGTCGGTACCGCCGGCCCATGCGGTGGACATACGGGTAATCCTGTGAAAAATTGGAAAAGTCGCTGGCGCCGCTCAAGCCGGAACGGGGAGGTCTAAAGACGGAACGGCTTTGATGGCGGCGGCTAATATATCCTCCGCCGACCCGCTCAGCAAGCGACAGGCGAATTCGACAGCCAGCGCCAGGTTTTGCGCGGCGTCAGGGCTGAGCACCTCGCCGAGCTCGAACGACAAGCCGGCGATGCCCAATAAGAAAGCTGGCGGCGGCTCGCCGTACAGCGCTTGATAAACGTCCAGCAAGGCCGCCGGACTCATCGCATGGCTGGTGTAACTCCGGTCGCGTAGCGGCGCCAGCCGGCCGAATTGGTAGGGCGCCAGAACCTTGACCGACGCATCGACGAATATCGCCACACGCCGCCCCTGTAAATCCAGCGCGTGCTCGATTTGCAACTGAAAATCGACGATGAATTCGACGGTGTTGGTGCCGACTTGGTTTTCCAGAGCCTCCAATAGTAGAGGTCCGAGGGCATCGTCACCTCGGCTCGGGTTGCCGTAAGCAAACACCAGAACTGGTTTGAGCGCCGTCATCAGGCCAAACCGTGCTCGAATTCACCGTCACTATGCCGAATCAACCGATCAATCACTTGGCCTTCGGCATCCACCAATTCGAGTTGCAACGGCATTTTGCCAACCGCATGGGTGGCGCAAGACAAGCAAGGATCGTAGGCGCGTATCGCCACTTCCAGACTGTTCAGCAACGGCTCGGTCAACTCGCGCCCGGACAGGTATTCAGCCGCGACCTGACGTACCGACTCGTTCATGCCCATATTGTTACTGGTCGTCGAAACGATCAAGTTAGCCTTGGTGACGATGTCGTTGTCATCGATCTGATAGTGGTGAAACAGGGTACCGCGCGGCGCTTCGATCACGCCGATACCTTCGTAACGCTTTTCGCCTTGAACCAGCAAATGACTACTCATCACGTCGGAATCGCGCAACAAAATCTTAATACCTTCGGCGCAATGCAATAATTCGATCAACCGCGCCCAATGGAAAGCCAAGGTGCTGTGCACCATGGCCTCCCCACCGTGTTGCTTGAACTCGACCCGCGCTGCTTCGGCCAGCGGCGTATCGATGAAATCGCAGTTGTTGACCCGAGCCAAGGGTCCCACCCGATACCAACCGTCGGCCTTGCCCAATGCGGTCAGATACGGGAATTTCATGTAACTCCAGGAGCGCACCTCTTCATGGATCAAATCGGTGTAAGCGCAATAATCGTAGTGGTCGACTATCGTCGCGCCGCTGTCGGTTTTAGCGCGAATCCCACCGTGATAAAGCTCCATCGCACCGTTCGGCTTGATCAAGCCCAGATAATTGCTGCGTATCGTCGCAAACTCGTCGTAATACGGCAGGTTGGCGGTATGCACCGATTTGATCAAGGCCACCGCCGATTCGGCCCAAGCCAGCACCTGATCGATATCCTGCAACAAATAATCCCGCTCGTCTCGGCTCAAAGCCTTGTTCATGCCGCCGGGTATCGCGCCGGTACCGTGCACCCTTTTTCCGGACACCATCCGTATGACTTCCTGACCGTACTTGCGCAGCTTCACGCCTTGCAGACCGATCTCGGGGTATTCCGCCAGCACCGCGATGACGTTGCGCTTGGCGATGTCGCTATCGAAACCAAACAGCAAGTCCGGGCTGGAAAGATGAAAAAAGTGCAGAGCATGAGATTGTAAAACCTGACCGAAATGCAGCAGACGGCGCAATTTGTCGGCGGCCGGCGTTAAGTCGGCAGGATCGACACCCACCAATTGATCGATGGCCTTGGCCGCCGCCAGATGGTGACTAACCGGGCAAATGCCGCAGAGCCGTTGCACCAACACCGGCAACTCCCAATACGGCCGGCCCTGAATGAATTTTTCGAAGCCGCGAAATTCGACGATGTGCAGCCGGGCTTGCTGGACCCGATTCTCGGCGTCCAGCAACAACGTAACTTTTCCATGACCCTCGACGCGAGAGACGGGATCGACCACGACCCGTTTCAAGCCGGTGGGATTGACGGCGGTTTCAAGATGCTCGTACATAAATATTCTCTCTTTAACGGGACGGCGGGCCGCGCTCGACGTCATTTACTCGGACCGACGCCAAACGGGCGCGCCGCTCAATCGTAATGCACCAATTCGTAAGGCAGGCTGGGTTCGCGGCCCTCGACCAACGCGGTCAGAAAGGTCCAGAACACGTCGGCGGACGGCGGGCAACCGGGCAGGAAATAGTCGATTTTGACAATTTCGTGGATTGGGTGCACCTGGTTCAGTAACAACGGCAATTCCGGATCGCTGGGAATTTGCGGATTTTCAACGCCGATGCCGTCTCGATACGCTTCCAGCAAACAATCTTCCAGATCGATGTGGTTGCGCATCGCCGGTAAGCCGCCGTTGATCGCACAAGCGCCAACCGCCACCAGGATCTTGCAGTTCTTCCGAAATTCGCGCAATACATGCACGTTTTCCGAATTGCAGACGCCGCCTTCGATCAAACCGATGTCGCAGGGACCGCAGTGCTCGATGTCGGTGATCGGCGAACGGTCGAATTCGGCGACTTCGGCCAAGGTCAACAGGCGTTCGTCGATGTCCAGAAACGACATGTGGCAACCGAAGCAACCCGCCAACGAGGTGGTCGCGACCTTAATTTTATTGCTCATGACTTCCCTCCGCGAACAGCGCCACTTCGCTGATTTGGCGATGATCGTAAATACGTTGCCCGATGGGGACTTGATAACCGGTGCGCTTGATCAACAACGCCCCGGTCGGGCACACGTGCACCGCGCTGTCGTCGATGCTGACGTCACTGTCCTTCAACAGCCCGCTGACCGAATTGACAACCAAACGCTTATTGATGCCGCGACCGGCGATCGCAAACACGTTTTTGCCGTCTTTTTCCTTACTCGCCCGCACGCAGAGATTGCAAAAAATGCACCGGTTGTGATCGATCAAAATGTTCGGATGCGAAGCATCCATTTCCCGGTGCGCGAAAAAGTGCGGGAAGTGGTTGTCCGTCATATTCAAATAGTAAGCGACGCCCTGTAATTGGCAGTTACCGGTTTTCTCGCAAGACGGACACAGGTGGTTGCCCTCGACGAACAGCATCTGCGTGATGCGGCGGCGGTCTTGCTGCAGCTCGGCGCTATTGTTTATCACGGTTTGGCCGTCAACGGCCGGAAAGGTGCAAGCCGAGCAGTTCCGACCGTTGACGTTGACCGTGCATAATTTGCAACTGCCGTGGGGCGTGTAGCCGGGCTTGTGGCAGAGATGCGGAATGTAGATGCCAGCCGCGGTGGCGGCTTCGATGATGGTTTGTCCTGCTTGGAACGGGACGATTTGCCCGTCGATGGTGATGGTACCTGTCATGCTCAATCCTCCAGTTGCGACAAATGCGCGGCCGCGTCGTCGCGATGCGCCATGCGGCGGGCAATCGCCAACGCGCCGTCCAAATCGAACCCAGGTTCGTAACTGATCTGCTTCAATTGTTTTTCGTAGACGTCGGGGTAGCGCTCCAATGTGCTCAAGATCGGGTTGGCCGCGGTTTGTCCCAGGCCACAATGGCTGTGGTGTTTCACTAACTGACAAAGATTTTCCAGCTCGACGATATCGCCGGCCGAACCATGACCGTCGACGATTTTATCCAACTGCTTTTTCAACAACGAGGTCCCAACCCGGCATGGCGTGCAAAATCCGCAACTCTCGTGGGCGAAGAAATGGGTGAAATTTTGAACGATCCTTAGGATGTCCCGACTGCAGTTAAAGACAATGAAGGAACCGCCGGTGGCTAGATCTTCAAAGGCTAAGGCCCGGTCCAGTTCCCGATTGGAAATGAACGTACCCGATGGTCCGCCGATCTGAACTCCCAATACTTCAACGGCGCCGCAGTCTTCCAGCACCTGGCGAATACGAGTACCGAACGGGTACTCGTAGATGCCCGGCCGTGCACAATCGCCGCTAATGCTGAGAATCTTGGTGCCGGCGGATTTTTCGGTTCCGACCGCGGCAAACCAAGCGCCGCCGCGTACGGCTATGTGAGCGGCGGCCAAAAAGGTTTCGACGTTATTGACGATCGTCGGTTTATTCAAATAGCCGCTGGTCACCGGATAAGGCGGCCGATTGCGGGGTATGCCGGGCTTACCTTCCAACGATTCGATCAGCGCCGATTCCTCGCCACAAATATACGCGCCAGCGCCGAGACGGATTTCGATATCGAAGTTCAATCCCAGGCCGAGGATATTCTCGCCCAGCAAGCCGGCGGCGCGGCGCTCGGTCAATACCCCCTGCAATTGTTCGTGCAGATGCAAATATTCGCCACGCAGGTACAAAAACCCTTGTTGGGCGCCAATCAGCGCTGCCGCCAGCGTCATACCTTCGAAAACTTGACCGGCATAGCTGTTTAGCAACACCCGGTCTTTGAAGGTACCGGGCTCTCCCTCGTCGGCGTTGCAGACCACGAAACGGGTGTCGGCCGGCTCATCGGCGCAAAACCGCCATTTCACCGCCGTTTTGAAGCCCGCGCCACCGCGGCCGCGCAGACCGGAGCGGTCGAGTTCCTCCAACGTTTCCGGCAGACCGCGCTCAAACGCCGCCCGCAACGCATCGCCAGCGACCAAGGGTTCGCTAAGCAATAGGCCAGGTCTATGAATGTTATCGGCGACCGCAAACAATGTCGCCGGCCACTGCGACAGCGGCGTTTGCTGATTCACCAACTCGACGATTTCCTCGAGCCGAGCTATATCCAGGCTCGTTAAAGCCAATCCGTTGACCAAGCCGGCCGGCCCTTGATCGCACATACCGGTACACGAAGTACGATTTAAACTCACCAAGCCATCCGCCCGGACCTGACCGACCTGAACCGCCAAACGCTCGGCAAGATAATCCAACACAAACTGGTTACCCAACATCCGATCGGTGATCGAATCGCTGATTAACAAGTCATAACGACCTTGCGGGGTCATATGCAAGAAGCTGTAAAACTCGACGACACCGAGAATTTGCGTACGCGGAATAGACAAGCCTTCCGCCAGCAATTCGATGGCTTCCTCGGGAATATGCTGGTAGCGGGCTTGGACGGCTCTTAGGATTTGCAGCAGATTAACCGCTTGAGCATCGGCTTCCGCCAGCACGGTCTGAATAAACGTCTTCATCGTTTCGCACCGTTTGGTTGAGCAAGAAATTTAGCAACTGCCCGGAAAACGCCAGGACCAAGGCTTTCGAAACATGAAACTACCTGGCGAAACTAAGCAATCAATCTGCGTTAATACTAGACAATTTGTGAGGACTATTCGGCAAATTTTTCAAAACGACCGGCGTTTTACTCCAAAACGTCCCGCAAACCCAAGTAAACCCATCGGTCTCGACCTTTCAAGGAGCTCACCAATCCAATTTGATCAGGCCAGGGACACCAGCATACGAAATCTACCGAGCGGCAAGGGTATTTTCATCTGAAATTCGACAAGCCGTTAACCGGCTTCGGTGGATTGACTTACGGAACGCCGAACAACACAAAGCTGACCTGCCGCCCCCTAGGTCGGCCAGGCCAGACGTAAATTGGTGCGAACTTGACGTGCCAAACCATTCGTCACAAATCCGGTCCAAAAAAACCGGGCGAACTGCAAAGTAACAAACAGTGGGAGAACTGCTCCGGATCCCGGAGCGAAGCACTAAAACATCAACACTAAGGCCGCTGTTACAGCAAATCCTTAACGCATTGCCGAGCGAAGGTTCGAATCGGCATGGATTCGCTTAAATATTGGTTGTACAAACTGTTGATCGCCAACGGGTTTAGATACACGTAGACACCGCATCCGGTCATCGACACAAATTGATGACTTAGCATTTCGATGAAATCAGTCCGGGTATCGCCAAACTCGAGATTATCGTTTGAAAAAGTTTCCATGACATTCACCCCTGGGTTTATAGAATTCCTTGAATATCCAGCAGATGTCGCGCCAAGTATTTCATCATTTCCATTCAACAAGTTAGAATCCATGGTCATGCTATGCGCCGCGTTGTCGGACATGTTTGTCAGTTTCGAGTCAGTATTGTCAGCGCGAACAGGTAGCGGCAACTCGGTTTGGATTGGCGCTACGATGCCGCGACTAGATTTCGGCGATCAGTCTACAAGGCCATTATGACAAACCGATTTCAACCGGATCCTTATGATTCCTGGCAAGCCGATGGAAATGACGATCTTACAATGCCTCTCCCCGATTTGCCTGCGCGGCGGACGCCAAGC
This sequence comes from Methylomonas koyamae, assembly GCF_001644025.1. Lineage (GTDB taxonomy): Bacteria > Pseudomonadota > Gammaproteobacteria > Methylococcales > Methylomonadaceae > Methylomonas > Methylomonas koyamae_A. The sequence continues at coordinate 27,137 of NZ_LUUK01000189.1, read as the reverse complement.
CCAACACCTGCCGATATACCTCGATTCCACAAACACGAATTCCGGGAGTACAATCAAAAAAACTGAGTCTTGGTTGTGATTCACATCAAGGAAATTGTATGAAAAAACATCGATCACTCGATCTCGACGGCTTGGACGGCATTCTTCGTCCCGCCGCCGAATCGCGCCCGCCGGCGAGCCGGACCTGGGTCGTTTGGAGCTTGCTGTTGTTAGTGATCGCGGCAATCGGCGTGTACTGGATACGCAACCATCCGCTGCCGAAGTTGGAATGGCCGCAGACGCCAGACCGTTCCAGCAATGCCGCTCCGGCTCAACCTGTTCCGCCCCCTCCGCCAACCGAGCAGGCGGAAGTCGTTGCCAAGCAGCAGCCGACCAATGACGCCGCGCCAACGGCACCGGCGGCGAGCAAGACGGAATCGGTCGCCGCCTCACCAGCCCCGGTCGCCGAAGCGCAAACCGAGCTAAAGCTGCCAACCGAACCCACCGCCGCCGGCCCGGCGCCAGCCAACACCGATCCTGTTTACACGGTGTATTTCAAGTTCAATTCCACTAAGCCGATTCGGCTGTCCGGGGCCGAGAAAAACCGTCTGCTCGAACAAGTCAAACAATGCGGCCAGGGTATCCGAATCGTCGGGCATACCTGCAATCTGGGCAACGACGCGTCCAACCGCCAACTCGGCCAAGCGCGCGCGGAAGCCCTACAAAAGTGGCTGACCGCACAAGGTATTGCCGCGCCCATCGAAACCGCCACGGAAGGTTGGAACAGACCGGCGGCTTCCAACGACACGCCGGACGGCCAAAAGTTGAACCGGCGCGCCGAAGTACACTGTTTGACGCCCTAAACGCACCCCCAAGAGGACAAGGCATGCTAACCAATAACAAAACCGACTACCAACTGGCGCAACAACAAATTCTCGAGGGTATTTTGTCCGGGGAATTCGGCATCGAAAACCGCAACGATCTCGGTCCGCTCATCCCGATTCGCCTGTTTCAGGTGTTGCGGATGGTGGCACTGGGCTCCAACGTCGAGGACATCCTCGGCCAGGGCGCACCGTCGCTGGTATACCACTCCGGACAAAGCCTCGGCAGTACGCTGGGCCAAATCGTCGCGGCCAACGTCGACAAGGATCTGGAAACCTATGTCGGCAAGATCCAGCAATTGTGCCGGCAACTTTGCATCGGCTTGGTGGTGCCCGACAAGGTCGATCTATCCAGTGGATTGTTGGAATTGCGGGTGGACGAATGCGTCTCCTGCGCCGGCATCCATAACGTGGCGGCGCCGATTTGCCATTTCGAGGCCGGCATGGTCGGCGGCATCGTCAAGGCATTTTTCAAGCGCAACGTCAAAGCCACCGAAACCAAGTGCAACGCCCTGGGCGACAAAACCTGCCTGATCCGGGTCGACCTACTGTAATTATGACGACACATTGGAGCGTATCATGAACAGCAACATCCACGCTTTGGAGCCCAGAGCCTCGCAATCGGCGGAAATCGAATCGATTCTGCGGAATTTGATGAGCATACAGGGAGTTTCCGCTGCGGCCATCGTCGACAGCGACGGATTCGTCACCCACATCCACCGCGATTACGAGATCAATACCGACGCCATCGGCGCCTCGGTGCAAGTGGTATTCGGCGCCGCGTCCAAAGCCGCCGGACATGTCGGCCATCATCAAACCCAAATGGTGATCTGCGAAAACGCCGAGGGCTATATTCTGTCGACGCCGATCGAAGCCGGTTTCATGCTGGCGTTGGTGACCAAACGCGACGCTTTGTTGGGCAGGGTCCGCTTCGAACTGAAGGAAACCGTGCCGATGCTGAAAAAACTGTTTTCCAGCTACCTATTCAAATAACCCGACGCACCTCAGCCATGCATTGGTTCGAATCGCAACTCGCCGAGCTCGATCGCTTGGCGGCGGCCTACTCGGCGGCCCAACTCCAGCCCTCGGACGATCTGGTAGGTACCAGCGCCTCCCTGCGCACCAAGCGAGGCGAATTCATCGGGGCACTGCAAACACTGGTCGATGGCGTGGTGCGGATCAAAGGCATCGACGCCTGCGCCGCTTACCACGAGGGCTTGATTCTGGCCAGTGCCGGTCAACTGCCGCACGCCGACGCACTGGGCGCGTTGATCGAAGACAGCATCGGCGTCGCCCGCGACAGTTCGACGATTTTAAAGTTGGGCGACATCGAGCAACTGGTCATCGTCGGCTCGGCCAGCAAAGTGGCAGTGCTCAATATCGGCCCGGTCGTGCTATGTATCGCTTGCCCCAAGACCACCAACCTGGCCGCCGCCCTCAGTGAACCGGTAAAGGCCAAGCGCTAAAGTGCCGCCAAACTTACGGACCGGCCTGCTTGTCCTCGGGTACGTAGACGAATGAACCGTCGTCTTTTAGTCGATAGGTCACGCCGGCTTTCATACCCTCGCCCTGACCGATTTTGCCGGTCGATTGGTATTTCTCCATTTTCTCGCCGTCCTTGATCATCATTTCCCTATTCGCTTCACCCGGATTCTTAACGACAATCACCTTGTCGCTGTTAAACGGATTCAGTGGGATTTCCGGCATGGGAAATGTCTTGGCTTTCATTGACCTATCGCTAGCCGTTATCATGGTGAAGTCTGAAAACCGTCCGTCAATCATCTTTAGTCGAGAAGCCCATGTCCTCGTTCCACCTCCACCCGCAATTGCGACAAGATTGCCACGAAGTCGGCCGGTTCGAGCTGGGCCTGCTGCTGATGATGAACGACAGCGCCTATCCCTGGTTTATTTTGGTACCGCAACGCGGCGGCTTGACTGAGTTATATCAACTGAACGATCGGGACCGGTCTTTGTGGCTAGCGGAGTCTTGCCTATTGGCGGAAACGATGACGGCGATGTTTCGGCCCGACAAACTCAACGTCGCGGCGATCGGCAATCTGGTACCGCAACTGCATATTCATCATATCGCCCGCTATCGGACCGATCCGGCCTGGCCGGCGCCCGTCTGGGGGAAGTTTCCGCCGCAACCCTATGCCGGCGATCAGGCGGAACGGCGCATCGAGCAAATGCGCCAAGCTTTGCGAGCACAGTTACTGGATTAGGAATTCGGAGAAGAACACGTCGCGGAAGCCATCCGGATTTTGAATTTTCGTCAACAAACCGGTGATCATTTCCTTGGTTTTCAAACGCAGACCTTCGCGTTGTTCCATCGTTTGCAAGTCGGCGGCATGCAAGCCACTCAACATCATAATCATTTCATGGCGCAGCAACGGCATGTGTTTTTTGATTTTTTCGACCGGCTCGGCCCCTTCCACCAGCAACTGCACGTTCAACAACAGGTATTTTTTCGGCTCGGCCAGATTGACGGTAAAGGCCGGCTTCATCTCCAAATACTCGATGACCGGGCCGGCGCTTTCATCGGCTTTTTTTTCGCCGGAGTTGGCGGCGGACAAACCGGGTAACAGCAACAAACTGATCAACAAAACCAAAGTACGCACGGGGATTCCTCATATAATGTCGGGTTCAAGCTCCAGAAGTATATTCCAATTTAGACATTTATCACCATGAAACCACAAGCCATCGGTCCGGTCATGATAGACATCGACGGGCTCAGCCTGACGGCGGCGGATCGGGAAAAAATCGCCCATCCCAATACCGGCGCGTTGATATTGTTCGCTCGCAATTTCGATCATCCGGCGCAAGTCGAGGCATTGATTGCCGACATACGCAAGGCACGTAGCGGCGACATTTTAATTGCCGTCGATCAGGAAGGCGGCCGAGTTCAGCGCTTTCAGAACGGATTTACCCGCTTACCCGCGGCGGCCAAGTACGCCGACAAACCGGAATTGGCTGAAGCAGCCGGTTGGTTGATGGCCGCCGAATTGCTCGCCATCGACGTAGACTTCAGCTTCGCGCCGGTGCTGGATGTCGATCGCGGCGTCAGCGAAATCATCGGCAATCGTTCGTTTTCCGGCGATCCGACCCTAGCGGCCCAACTGGCAGGAGCCTTCCGTACAGGCATGCGCGCGGCCGGCATGGCCGCGACCGGCAAGCATTTTCCCGGCCACGGCGCCGTCGCGCTAGACTCGCACTTGACCTTGCCGATCGACGATCGCGATCCGGCAAGCATACGCGCCGAGGATTTGGTGCCGTTTAAAGCGTTGATCGAACAAGGGCTGGAAGCCGTGATGCCGGCCCATGTGGTGTATCCGCGCATCGACCGCTTGCCGGCGGGTTTTTCCGGCGTTTGGCTGCAAGACATATTGCGCGGCGAGCTGGGTTTTAACGGTGCGATATTTAGCGACGATTTGAGCATGAACGGCGCCGCCGGTATCGGAGACTACTCCGATCGGGCGCGTTTAGCGCTGGAAGCCGGCTGCGACATGGTGTTGGTATGCAACAATTCGGCGGCGGCCGAGCAAGTCTTAGACGATCTGCCGGTTCGCGAACGCCGTGCCGGCGAAGCGCGTTTGCAAGCCATGCGCGGCCAGCCCAAATTCACCCGAGAACAGCTGCAACAACTGCCGAAATGGCAACAAATTTCCAAACAACTCCAAGAGCTTTATGAATCCCCTGCTTGAAGAAATCGATCAAGTCCAACGGCACGCGCGACAACTGCACGCCGCCGCCGAAGTCGAGTCCGCACTGGACTTGATGGCCGCCAACATCAGCGCCGCGCTGCGAGACCGCAATCCGCTGCTATTGTGCGTGATTAACGGCGGCATCATCGCCACCGGCAAACTGTTGCCGCGCCTGGACTTTCCGCTGATGTTGGACAGCATCCACGCTAGCCGCTACCGGAACGCCACCTCCGGCAGCGAGATTCACTGGCTGTTTACGCCGACCACGCCGTTGGCGGGACGGACGGTGCTAGTAATTGACGACATCCTCGACGAAGGCCATACCTTGCGCGCCATCGTCGATTACTGCCAACAGCAAGGCGCCGAAGCCGTTTACACGGCGGCGCTTTTTGACAAACAACTCGATGAGCCCAAACCGATCGCATTGGATTTTGTCGGTTTGAACGTGGAAAACCATTATTTATTCGGCTACGGCATGGATTACAAGGGTTATCTCAGAAACGCCGCAGGCGTCTATGCCTGCAAGGAAGTATTATGACCTTGGCTATTATCGGCGGCACCGGCCTGACCCAAATCCCGGACCTGCTTATCACCGGCGAACAAAGCCTCGATACGCCGTTCGGCGCGCCGTCGGCCGCTTACGTATTCGGCGAGCTCGACGGCCGTAAACTGGTGTTTTTAGCCCGGCATGGCAACCCACATCGAATACCGCCGCATAAAATCAACTATCGGGCGAATATCTGGGGCTTGCAAGCCTTGGGCGTGACCGAAATTATCGCGGTCGCGGCGGTTGGCGGCATTGGCCGCGAGATGGCACCGGCGGTCATCGCGATTCCCGATCAATTGATCGATTACAGCTACGGGCGAGAACATACCTACTTCGCCGACGATCTGGAACAAGTCACCCACATCGATTTCAGCGAACCCTACTCACCAGCCTTACGGGCTCGTATCGTCGCCGCCGCCGAACAAGCCGGCATCGCCACCGTAAACCACGGCATTTACGGCTGCACGCAAGGACCTCGTCTGGAAACGCCGGCGGAAATCAAACGCATGGCGAACGACGGCTGCGATTTGGTGGGTATGACCGGCATGCCGGAGGCAGCGCTGGCTCGAGAGTTGGGCATCGCTTACGCTAATGTTTCGGTGGTTGCCAATTGGGCGGCTGGCGTCGTCGCCGGCGAAATCACGATGGCGGAAATCGAAAAAAACCTGCACCAAGGCATGAATCAGGCGATCATGTTGCTAACAGCCGTGGCGCAGGCTTGAGGTAGGCAGAAACATATTCGGGAAGGGTTTTGCCGAAGCCCGGACACCTCGGCAAAACCCCAATTGAAAGAAACCACGGTTTCTTTTTTATAGCGGGACCTAACGCAGTTTCCCTGTCACCGCCGCAAACCCACAAGTGGATAGGAGAATGCAGTTCGCGACGTCTCCATTAAATCGTAACGGCCTTATTTGGTCAGACCGTTTTTGTGCAGCACATCCGAACGATAAGCAGAGTTGGACGAATCTTCGGCGATGTTTTTAGCGGCGGTAGCGTATTTATCGTGCTCCGCGTTTTTCACCATGAAAACCGCACCAGCGACCATAACGACGGCCAGAGCGATGTAGAGCCAAAAATTGTCTTTTTCTTGAACTTCATTCATTTTGTACCTTCCTGTATGTTGTTGTAGATGGTGCTGAAACAATTTCAACGGTGCTAACGATAACAAACCGAAATCGAAAAATTTTGATATACATCAAAAAAAGCAAGGTTATTTGGGCATGACTTATGACCGCCGCACTTTCCTGACAACATTCGGCCTAAGCCTGAGCGCTTGCGCGCTCACAACCGACATCAAGCCCGCCCTAGCCGACTCGGCGGCCGGATCGTCGCCGACCAAGACCCGGCTGGAAGAGATCTTGGCGATATTGTCCGATACCGGAATCCAAGATACCCCAACGTTGGAATTGACCTTACCGGCCGTTGCCGAAAACGGCGCTTTCGTGCCGATCACCGTCGCCAGCTCTTTGGAAGAGATTGAGCGGTTCGTCATCTATGTGGCTCACAATCCCAACCCACTGGTCGCCGAAATCGAACTCTCGCCGACGGCCTTGGCCTTCGTGAGTACGCAAATCAAGATGGCGGGGTCCGGAGAGGTGGTGGTCCTGGCCAAGCGCGGCGCGGCTTGGCTACGCAATCGGCGTAGTGTGGAAGTCAGCGTGGGCGGATGCGGAACCGGCTGATGAGTACGATTAAAATTAGAAGTCGAGCGCTGGCGGGATTTTGGGAAATTCGGATTTTGAATCAACATCCGATGGAAAACGGCCGTAACCGCGACACCGATGGCGCACTCATTCCGGCTCACTATATTCAAACCCTGACCTTGACTTTAAACGGCACGCCGACCCTTTCGGTCAACATGGCCGGCAGCGTTTCCAAGAATCCGTTTTTCGTATTTCGGCTGCGTGCTAGTGTCGGTGATCGAATCAGCGTGATGTGGTTGGACAACCTCGGCAATCAAGACCGGATAGAACACCAACTCGTCGAACGCGACGACTAAGCAAGCTCGTCGGAAATCAAGCAGGCCGGCTGGTTGCGCGCACTGGCTACTAAGAAGCTAAGCGGCGATTGAGCGAACTGCGACTCCAGGGCTTGAACCAACTCGGCGGCTCGCCGAGGGGACTCGACCGCGCAGAAACCGGTCGGCCCCCAGGACGTCTGGCCGATCGCCACGGCGCCGGCCTTCTCCAACATCGTCATCGCCGCCGCCACGTCCGGGCTGGTGAAAATTCCACCCTGCACCGGCGCGAAATGCTCGCCGACCGCCCGTTGCAACTCGGTAATCACCGCGCCGAACCTCGGCAAATCTTGTTCCGCCAACGCCGGCAGGCCCTGCATCAACAACAAATAACACAATCGCTCGGCACTGGCTTGCGGAAACGGCGGCAGCCGGCTGAACGCGCTAATCTCCTGTTCGCCGTGCAAACCTTGACCACGCTGATCGAACACCAGGATAAACCGCCAATGGTCCGGAATCGGCATTTGCGCTATCAGCGGCGGCGTTTTGGTCTCAGGACCGCGGCCGCCATCGACAACCAAACCGCCTTTTTCGAAAATCCCGATACCTATTCCGGAGCGGGCGCCGCGTTCGGACAGCAACGCAATATCGCGTACCGTCAAACCCAGACCGTAAAATCGGCTTAACGCGGCGCCGACCGCCAGCGACATCTGCGTGCCGGAGCCCAAGCCGATATGCTCCGGAATCACGGTTTCCAACGCCAGCCGCAGCCGATCGGAAACCCCCAAACGCGCGCACAATTGTCCAAGACAACGGCCGGCCCGCTCGGTCTCCGGGCCGACGACGGTCAGCGTCTCGGCGGCGCTCAGCGTCAAGCGAGTGTTGATTTCCTCTACCGCCAAACCGATGCTGCCGAAATGCCGCCCCAAACCACCGCTCAAATCGATGAAGCCCATGTGTAATCGGGCTGGCGCCACCACCGTGACCGTTTCGAACTGCGCTTTCACCACCGGGATTCCAAGACCAAAAAACGAGGCGGCATTATAACGGAAGCGACCGCGCGGCCGAGATAAAATCGGCGGCTTCCCGTAAGTCGGACAGTACCCGCTCGGCCTGCCGACCGGCCAGCGCATCGACAGGATAGCTGGAGGGCACCAGCCAACAACGGATGCCGGCCGCAACCGCCGCCGCCACGCCGACCGGCGAATCTTCCAGCGCCAGACAGGCCGAAGCCGACAAACCCAGCCGTCCCGCCGCCGCCAAATACACGTCGGGCGCCGGCTTACCGCGCGCCACCTGATCGACCGCGACCAATAACGGAAAGGTCTCGGCCAGACCGGCGTAGGCCAGACTGCGCCGCGCTGCAGCCGCCCGGCTGTTGGTGGCGATACAATACGGGATGCCGGCGGCTTGGGCGACCTCCAGCAATTCCGGTAAACCCGGCTTGACCGCGATACCGTCGGTTTCGACTTGAGCCAACCAAATCTCGCCGCTCAACTGGCGAAAGCGCGCCTGATCGAAACCGTCGCCGGCCAGATTGGCCAACCCGGCCAGCACATCCGGCCCGGACAAGCCGAGCAAGCCCGCCCAGTCGGCATCCGAGTATCGGTAGCCCATTTCCGCCGCCGCCGCTCGCCAGGCCGCCCGGTACGTGGATTCGCTATCGATCGCCAGGCCGTCCAGATCGAGAATCAGGCCGGCAAGCGTTCCGGCCATTAGCGTAATACCTTGATATATTCTCCGAGCGCCTCGCGATTGGAACCGACGACAACCCGCCGCCGGCCGGTATCGTCGACTTCCAGCAAGCCGGCAACCGCCACGACTTCGCCGGTTTGCGCCTGCCCGCAATAGGTCGCGGTATAACAGACTATGCTGTCCGCTTGCGGATGGTCTATCGAAAACACCGCCGGATAATCGAAGGCGTGAAAATCGTCGCTGATTCTGGCTTGCAGTTCGATAGCGCCCAGCTTGCGGTATTCGCGCGTTTCGCCTTCCAGCATCGGCGCCAGCAAAGTCAGATCGAATTTACGGCCGTTAATCATGGCCTTGTTGTATTTCCTCAATTCGTGCCAAATATATTCGTCCAGCGCGAAATCGCAGGCGCGGCGCCGATAGGCTTCCAACCAATCCGCATCGTCGAGAACCTGACAATGGTCCTCGGCGATCAGCCACTGTACGACGTTGCGAGCCCGGTGGAAGATTTCGCGGTCGTAACAGACCAGATCGATATCCGAGCTGTGTTTTTGCATGCCGACCTGCAACGATCCGGTCACGCCGAACTGATCCATGTCCAAACCGCGGCGGCGGAACAAGGTGCAGAGACTGTGCAAATCGGCCAGCACCGGATCGCTGGGCTCTACTTCCAATAAGCCTCGCAGGCTGTGGCGGGGATGAAAATGTCGAATTACCGCGGTTTCCGGTACCGCGTGCAAGCGAGCATCCAAGCGCGCCGAGTAATGTAGGTATTGCGGATAATGCGCCGCTAAATGGGCGTTGGCCGTATCGCTATCGACTTTACGCCAAGCGCCGTCCAACATCGCGTAGCGCAGAAAGCACAGAATACGACCGGCCTCCAAACCGTCGGCGACCACCGCGAAAATCAGCTGCTCGCCTGTTTCGATGAAATCCTTGGGCCTGAACATGTTCAACCTATTTCCACCCGATTCCGGCCCAACTGCTTGGCGCGATAAAGCGCGGCGTCGGCGGCCTTGATCAATTCGTCCGGGGACGAGTATTGGCCGAGGTGCGCGGCCGCGCCGATGCTGAGCGTCACGCGTCCGCACTCGGACGAGGCGTGAGCAATGCCCAGAGCCTGGACCGCATGGCGCATCCGTTCGGCCAATTCGCGCGCTTCAACCAACAAGGTCGCCGGCAAGACCGCGACAAACTCCTCGCCGCCATACCGACAAATTAGATCGGTACTGCGACGCAACTGATCGGACAAGGCCTTGGCGACCTCGACCAGGCATTCATCGCCGCGCACGTGTCCGTAGCTGTCGTTGTATTTCTTGAAGTAATCTATGTCGCAAACCAACACCGATAGTACCGAATTATTGCGCTGCGCCAGCGCAAATTGCAGGGCTAATACGCTATCCAAGCGGCGGCGATTCGCCAACCCGGTCAATTGATCGCTCTGCGACAGCCACTCCAGCTCTTGGTTGGCCAATTGCAGCTGTTGCTGGGATTTTTGCAACTTTTGGCGCATCAAGTAAATCCGTTCCATCGCCACCATCGTGTACCGCAAACGTAGCGGATTCAGCGGCTTTTGCAAGTACGCGTCGCCGCCCGCCAGTATGCCTTGGCAAAACGAGTCGTCGTCGGTGCGCGTGGTCAAGAACACGATCGGGAACCAATCGGATTTTCGCAACTCACGGATGGCCTGAGTCGCCTCGAAGCCGTTCAAGCGGGGCATCTCGACATCCATCAACACCAGATCGACGTCCTGATCGGCAACGTATTGCAGGGCTTCCGCTCCGTTTTCGGCAAAGTCTACTTGATGCCGCAATTCACGGAGGCACTCCGCCACCAATTGCCGTATCGCCTTACTATCGTCGACGACTAAAACTTTCATACGCTCCGCCTAATCCTCCCTTTAACGAACACGATTTTAGTTCAACCTGCCAAAAAGTAGGGTAAGAGGGTCGACGACGCTGTTTGACATCGCTAATCCCTGGGTTTCGGCGGCAGCCAAGCGATGATGTGGTCTTCCATATCGTCGACTTCCGATTCCTTGATCGCGAACCGAGCCACCGAAATGCCGGCCTCCGCCACGGTGTCCTGCCGCCCGGAAACCAGCGGATGCCATTCCGGCAACGCCTCTCCATCCAGCAACAAACGATAGGCGCAGGTGTCGGGCATCCAGTGATAGGCGCTGAAATCGTGTTGTTTCAAGTCCAAACAATCCGGCACCAATGTGCAGCGCTCGGCATAGCGGCTACAAGAACAAGTGTCCAAATCGATCAAATCGCAAACGACGCGAGTCAGCGCGATCTCGCCGGTATCTTCGTCTTCGAGTTTGTTCAAACAGCACTTGCCGCAGCGATCGCACAACGACTCCCACTCTTCGGTGGTCATTTCGGCCAGCGTCTTGGTTTCCCAAAAGTTCATCGCGACTACTCCGGCTTCAGCAAGCGCAATTGATAATGCAACACAACCCAAGCGCCGCAGACGGCCAGCGCCGAAGAAATCGTCAGCAGCAGCAAAAACTCGCCGAAACTCAGAAACAATAATTCGAAGGCGCTGTTATAGAGTACCGACAATTTCTCGACCGGCGACTCCAAGATCAGCAACATCACCGTCACGATCAACCAGCCCAGAAAACCGGCGATGAATCCCAACCAAAACCCGGTGTAGAGAAACGGCCGCTGAATGAAGGCATTCGTAGCGCCGACCAATTTGGAAATATAGACTTCGTCTTGACGATTCTGCAACTCCAGCCGAATCGTGTTGCCGGTAATAAAAGTAACCGCGAAACCCAGCAGCAAACTGACCAACATCACGCCGCGGCTGGCAATCGTCATGATGGTCTGCAAGCGGGCCACCCATTGCATATCCACTTGCACGAAATCGACTTGCGGCAATTGTTTGAACTCCGCCATCAGCGTTTCGATGTCGGCGTTGGATTCCAGGGTATGCTTAGGTTGAACCTGGACCACACTGGGTAGCGGATTTTGTTCCAAGGCATTCAACGCGTCGCCGAAACCGCTATTGGCCTTGAATTCGTCCAAAGCCTGCTGCTTGGTGATCAACTTAACCGCATCCACGCTGGGATTTTGCCGCAGTTGTTCGACCAGCTTCTGACCGGCGGCGTCGGTGACGTTGTCGTGTAAAAACAGCGACATTTGATTGCTGCTCTCCAAATTCCCGGTCAATTGCTGAATGTTGGCGACGCCGATGTAAAAACCGCCGGACAACGACACCGCGATCGCCAGTACCAGCACCGTCATCGCCGACGTGAATGGCGAACGGGTCAAGCGGCCGAGACTGGAAAACAGACCGTGGGCGTGATTCAGCAAATACGCCTGGAAACGGTCGTTCAAGCGCTGGCCGAAATGTTTGCGCTGTACTTGTCTCATCGTCAACTCGCCACCAAATGCCCTTTGTCCAAGGTCAGGACCCGATAGCCGAGCACGTGAACCAGCTCGATATCGTGAGTGGCGATCAACACCGAAACTCCGACTTGCTTGAACTGCTCGAACATATGCATGACTTCGGCCGACAGATCCGGGTCCAGGTTGCCGGTCGGCTCGTCCGCGATTATCAACTTGGGTTTGTTGACGATGGCCCTGGCGATGCCGACCCGTTGTTGTTCGCCGCCGGACAAGGCCAACGGATATTTACGCTCCTTGCCGAGCAGCCCCACTTTGTCCAGCGACGCCCTCACCCGCCTCGCCACTTCATTGGCCTGATAGCCGGACACCACCAACGGCAGCGCCACGTTATCGAACACGGTCCTATCGTTTAGCAGTTTATAGTCCTGAAAGATCAGACCGAGTCCGCGCCGCAAATACGGCACTTTACGCTCGCTGACCCGGTTGATGAGCTGACCGTCCAGGAAAATGTTACCGCGCGTGCATTGCTCCATCATCGCGATCAATTTCAGCAATGTGCTTTTGCCGGCGCCGGAGCGGCCGGTCAGAAACGCCATTTCGCCTTTTTGCAGATGAAAGCTGACGTCGATCAAGGCCTCGCCGGCGTCGGGGTAACGTTTGCTGACGTGTTCGAACTTGAGCATGGCGTTAGTCTTTAGCGAACAAGGCCTCGACGAACTGCTCGGCATCGAAATCCTGCAAATCGTCGATGCTCTCGCCGACGCCGATGAAGCGGATCGGGATGTGCAATTGATTGGCCAACGCGAAAATGATGCCGCCCTTGGCGGTACCATCCAGTTTGGTCAGGGCCAAACCGGTCAAGCCAACCGCTTCGTTGAATATTTTAGCCTGCGACAACGCATTCTGGCCGGTGCCGGCATCCAGAATCAACAACACTTCATGCGGCGCGCTGTCGTCCAATTTGGCCATGATCCGCTTGATCTTTTTCAACTCGTCCATCAAATTGGATTTGGTGTGTAAACGCCCGGCGGTGTCCGCGATCAACACGTCCACGCCTTTGGATTTGGCCGATTGCAGCGCGTCGAAGATCACCGATGCCGAATCGGCGCCGGTGTGCTGCGCCACAACCGCCACATTATTACGCTCGCCCCAGGTCTGCAACTGCTCGACCGCCGCCGCCCGGAAAGTATCGCCGGCCGCCAGCATCACGCTATGCCCTTGTTGCTGCAAGCGCTTGGCCAATTTGCCTATCGACGTGGTTTTGCCGACGCCGTTGACGCCGACCACCAGAATCACGAACGGTCCGTCGCGTTGCGGGATTTTTAGCGCTTGCGAGCAGGGTTTCAGTATCGTCAGCAGTTCCTGCTTTAACGCGGCGAGCAAGGCGTCGCCGTCGGCCAGCTGTTCGCTCTCCAACGATTTTTGCAAATGTTCGATCAATTGCGTCGTCGTTTCGATGCCGAGGTCGGCCATCAGCAAACTCGCCTCCAGATCGACCAATAAACCCTTGGTCACCGCTTTCTTGCCGAATGCCAAGCTGCTAAGCACCGATCCGAAACCGCCGCGGGTTTTTTGCAGTTGATTGCTCAGGCGTTTGAACAGATTCTCCGTCACGGGCACTTCGACGGATACCGGCGCAACCGCCGCCTCGCCGGCGGTTGCCGGAATCGCCGCTTCGCCGGCAATGACTTCGGCTTCGGCTTCGGCTTCGGCTTCGGCTTCGGCTTCGGCTTCGGCTTCGGCTTCGGCTTCGGCTTCGGCTTCGGCTTCGGCTTCGGGAAAACCGTAACGGCTGTACAAGGCAATAGCCAATAACGGCACCATCAACAAAGCCGCCACCGCGTTATGCGCAACCGCCAATCCCAGCGGCAGACTATATTTGACGCTGAAGATCCCTAGTACGATTTGCAGCAACAAAACCAGGCTGACCAGGTTACCTGCCAAGCGTACCGGTTTGGGATAGCGGTCGCCGGTCGCTACCAGCATCAACGCGCTCACGACCAAGAAGGTAAGGCCGGCCGCCAGCCGGTGAACGGTGTGAACAGCCGCTAGCGCGGCGGCGCTCAACAACTGCCCTTGCGGACGGAACGGATTCAATGCATCCCAGTAGTCGGCCGCCGGCAGCCAAACCCCTTGGCAACGCGGGAAATCGTCGCACGCTAGCCCGGCGTAGTTGCTGCTGACCCATCCCCCCAACGCAATCTGCGCCAGCACCACGCACATCGCCAATCCGGTTAGCCACATCGGCCCGGAACTGACCGAACGCCGGCTCAGAGCCGGATCCAAACGCAGATAAGCCCAAACCAGCGCCCAAAAGGTCGTGAATCCCAATAACAAATGTCCGGTAACGACCGCCGGGGTCAGCTTGGAGGCTACGGTCCACATGCCCAACGCCGCCTGGCTGGCAATCAGCGATACGATAACCAGGGTCCAGCCGACCGCGAGGCCGCGTCTTTGCTCGCGCCAAGCGAACGGCAGAGCCAGCAGCGCCAAGACCGCCAGCGCGCCGGCTAAATAACGATGGGCCATTTCCTTCCAGGCCTTGGCGACATCAACCGCTTGCCCGCCGAACGCGGCCGCCGCATCGGCCTTGAATTGGTCGGTATCGGCGACGACGGCTTTGCCGTAACAACCGGGCCAGTCCGGACAACCCAAGCCGGCGTGGCCGAGGCGGACATAGGCGCCGACCACGATGACCAGCAGCGCCAGGATGGCCCCGCACAATAATAATCTTCTGAACATGTTTATTAACCGATTTGGGAAATTCTGAGGAGTTTGCTTAAGTCGTCTCTGACTTGATAGGGATCGAATCCGGGCGGGTATTTCATCATCAGATTGCCGAGAGGGTCCATGATGATCAAGGCACCCTCGACCGGGGCTTGGCCGGCTATCCCGGACAATCCCGACCGCAAGCCATCGGCCGGCAACGCTTTCAGCAGGCGCGCATCCTCGCGCCATTGGCCGGGCAGCGCGACTTGTCCGTCGCTTAGCAAAGCCAAGCGCCGCACTCGGGCGATGTCCTTGCCTATCATCAGACCGATCTGCCGGGATTTATGCAGGGCATCGGCGCACACTTGCGAGCACGCGCCGAATACCGGATTAATGAGTACCCAGTGCCCCTTCAACTCCCCGATATTTTCTTGGGAAAACGTATCTGCGCCGATAAAACTGACCGGTTCGGTCTGAAGCGGCGGTTGAATCAACTCGCCATGATTGGTCCCCAATCTGACGGTGTCCGGATGCGCCGCCAAATACCAAGCGATGCTAAATGGAATCGCCGTCATGGCGAAGATTCCTAAAATGGTGAGACGATTTATTTTTAATTGTTGTTTACTCACGACGTTTACGAAGACTGTTCCAAAACATTAGGGTGCTTAGCGTTAGCGCTAAACCGAACCATTGTACTGCATAGGCCCGGTGTTTTTCCGGCGGAATGACCACGTTGATGCGCCAATCCCGCAGATAGCCGGCGGGTTGATCCGCATCCAATTCCAGTTGGAACGGCGCCAGCGCGTAGCCGAATTTGACGCCGAGCGCAGCCAAATCGACGTACTGAGTGCGAACCGGCCAGCCTTCGCCCGGCGTCCCGCCGCCAGCCAGCCGAATGCCGACGTCGGGAAAACGGTTGATGCGGCCGCGCAACTGTTCGACCGGCGTATCGATGCTTAAATCGGGAACTACTCGCCTATCTCGGCCCAGCGGCAACCAGCCGCGATTGACCAAGACCGCGGCTTGGCCGTTGGCGGGCAAAAACGGCGTGAACACCAAATATCCGGGCCGGCCGTCGTGTACCTGATTGTCGAGCAATAATTGATGGGCGTCGTCGTAATGCCCTTGTAAAGTCGCCTTGCGATACCGAATCGCCTCGAGCTCCTGCTCGCCCGGTATCCGCTGGTTCAAATCCAGTGCAACCGACATTTGGGCTGCATATTGCGCGTCGAGCAAGGCTTGCTTTTCATCCGCGCGGCGCAATTGCCAGAATCCCAGGTTGCATAGCAACACCATCATTGCAAGATAACCTACCAATAGGGCCGGCGACCAGCGCCACTCCCTGCGAAACAGCCGAAATTTAATCATCTAAAACCGCCCTAAGTATTGGCAAGCCATTGGGAATCGTCGAGAATGGCGCTTTTGCGCCGACTTTCCCGCCATGCCGATCAAAATATTCGTTATTGTCGCTTTTCTCGCCATTTTAGTCAGCCTGGGCTCGGCGCTGTTTCATTTGGTCAGACACAAAAGCGACGAAGATTCGCGTAAAACCGCCAAAGCCCTGACGTTTAGAATTGGCTTGTCGCTGGGCTTGTTTATTTTGTTGGTGCTGGCCTTGGCCACCGGCCTGATTCAACCGCACGGCCTGGGCGCCAGAATGCACGCCGACCAAAAACCGGCGTCATCCGCTCCGCAAAATCCCGGCCGCTAAACGCCGGCAAAAAAAAAGCGCGCTCGTCGCCGAGCGCGCTTTTTTTCGTTAACGAAAGCAGGCGTTTACATCAAGTAAACGAAGACAAACAAGCCCAACCAGACGACGTCGACAAAGTGCCAATACCATGCCGCCGCTTCGAAAGCGAAATGATTTTCCGGCGTAAAATGGCCTTTCCAGCTTCTGAACAGCACCACCGACAGAATGATCGCACCGACGCAGACGTGGAAACCGTGGAAACCGGTCAACATGAAAAAGGTTGAACCGTAGATCCCGGAACCCAGCGTCAAACCCATCTCGTGGTACGCTTCGTAGTACTCGGTAGCTTGGCAGGCGACAAACAAAAAGCCCAAGCCGACGGTAGCCAACAGGCCTTTGATCAGCTGGCCGCGATGCTTGGCCAACAAGCCGTGATGCGCCCAGGTGCAGGTAACGCCGCTGGATAACAGCAACAAGGTGTTGATCAACGGTAAACCAAAGGCGCCCATCGGCTCGAAATCGCCGCCGACCTTACCGGGACCGTTGGTCGGCCAAGTCGAGCTAAAGCCGTCCCACAGCGTAAAGGTCGAACGACCCGGACCGCTGACGAACGCGCCGTCGGTCGCGCCCAACCAGGGCACCGACAGATTGCGGGTGTACCAGAGCGCGCCGAAGAACACCGCGAAGAACATCACTTCGGAGAAAATAAACCACATCATGCCCATCCGGTAAGAAATACCGACGCCGTGGTTGTACATGCCGGACTCGCTTTCGGTTGCTTGCAACGCAAACCACGCGCCCAACATCACCAGAAACACCACGAAACCGGCCAACATCATGCCGGAGCCGATCGAGTTGCCGTTCAAATGGTTTGCAAAGCCCGCCAGCGTCAGCATCAAACCGGCGGTGGCCATCACCGGCCAAGTGGCTTTATGCGGGATGTAATAAGCTGTGTTTGTAGACATAACCTTCCCCTTCGTTAATTTTCAGATTTTTCAGTAATTTCAAAAAAAGTGTAAGACAGCGTAATGTTTTTATAGCGCTCGGGCAGTTTCGGATCGACAACCAAACGAACCGTCATGTTCTTCTCTTCGTTCGGATCGAATATCTGTTCCAACTCGCAAAAACAAATCACCTTTGTGACGTATTCCTTGACCAAGCCCGGCGTGTAAGTCGCTACCGCGCGTACCTTAATCCTGCGATCGCTCAAGTTTTTCGCGTGAAATCCCACCGAATAATATTGGCCGGGATGAATCTTCAGACTGGGCGTTTCCACCTTAAAGTCCATCGGCACCGCACGATTCAGCGACGTCAAAAACTCCATCGTGATTTCCCGCGACTCGTCGACCTTGAACTCGGATTCGGTCTTGGCGACGCTTTCCAGCGTGGCGTTTTGTCCGGTGAGTTCGCAAAGCACGTCGTAAAGCGGTACCAGCGCATAACCGAAACCAAACATCAGCACCGCCACGCCGATCAGTTTCGCGGCCAGTCTGCGGTTTTTACCACGCAACTCTTCGCCGCTCATTGCGACATGGCCTTCATCACCGCGAACACATAAATCGTCAACGCAACCGCGACCAAGGCCAGCGCGGTCAAAATATTTTTAGTCTTGATATTCATCTCTATCCTCGCGCCCTCCTGTCGGATCTTACCGACAGGAGGGCCGCCGTCCAAGCCGCTCGCCTAGCGATTAAAAATGCTCTGTCGGAATTTTTTCCGGCGGGGTGGCAAACGTGTGATAAGGCGCGGGAGACGCCACGGTCCACTCCAAGCTGTGCTTGCTGGCGTCTTCCCAGACTTCGTCGGTGACTTTCTCGCCGGTACCGCCGCGAATCGTATCGATGACGATGTAAACGAACAGCAATTGACTGAAGCCATAGATGAACGCGCCAATACTGGACACCATGTTCCAATCCGCGAATTGAATCGCATAGTCCGGAATACGGCGCGGCATGCCGGCCAGCCCCAGGAAATGCTGCGGGAAAAACAGGATGTTGACCGAAATCGCCGACAACCAGAAATGCAGTTTGCCGATTTTCTCGTTGTACATATGCCCGGTCCATTTAGGCAGCCAAAAATAACCGGCGGCCATCAGAATGAAAACCGAAGCGGGTACCAAGGTGTAATGGAAATGGGCCACGATGAAATAGGTATCGTGATATTGAAAATCGACCGGCGCGACCGACATCATCAAACCGGTGAAACCGCCCATCGTAAACAACACCACGAACGCGATCGCGAACAACATCGGCGTTTCGAAGGTCATCGAGCCTTTCCACATCGTCGCTGTCCAGTTGAACACTTTCACGCCGGTCGGAATCGCAATCAGCATCGTCGCATACATAAAGTACAGCTCGCCGGCAATCGGCAGACCGACCGTGAACATGTGATGGCACCAAACGATGAACGACAGGAATGCAATCGCGCCGGTCGCATAGACCATCGAAGCGTAACCGAACAACGGTTTGCGAGCGAACACCGGAATGATGGTCGAAGCCACGCCGAAGGTCGGCAGAATCATCACGTACACTTCGGGGTGACCGAAAAACCAAAAGATATGTTGGTACAACACCGGGTCGCCGCCGCCGGCCGCATCGAAGAAGCTGGTACCGAAGAAACGGTCGGTCAACAGCATCGTCACCGCACCGGCGAAAACCGGCATGATCGCGATCAACAGGAATGCGGTGATCAGCCAGGTCCAGACGAACAGCGGCATTTTCATCAAAGTCATTGCCGGGGCGCGCATGTTGAAAATGGTCGCGATCACGTTGATCGCCCCCATGATCGACGACACACCCAGCAAGTGAACCGCGAAGATCGCGAACGGCAAGGCTTTTCCGGTTTGCAATACCAGTGGCGGATACAGCGTCCAACCGGCCGAGGGCGCGCCGCCCTCCATGAACAGGGTACTGGCGATCAGCAACACGCCGGCCACCAACATCCAGAAGCTCATGTTGTTCATCCGCGGCAGCGCCATATCCGGCGCGCCGATCATCATCGGAATCATCCAGTTGGCCAGACCGACGAAAGCCGGCATCACCGCCCCGAAGACCATCACCAGCGCGTGCATCGTGGTCATCGAGTTGAAGAAGTTGGGATCGACGAATTGCAATCCCGGCTCGAACAATTCCGAGCGGATAATCAAAGCCATGCTACCGCCGACGAAAAACATCGCCAGCGAGAACACCAGATACATCGTGCCGATGTCTTTATGGTTGGTGGTAATTATCCAGCGCAGAATACCCTTATCCGGGCCGTGATCGTGGTGATCGTGATGATCATCATGTTCAGCTACGACAGCAGTCATACGTAATACCTCAAGAAATAATAGATAGTGAGTTCAACCCTATAAAACCGGTTCCAATCAAGAGCCGACTTTGTTCTCGGCGACAACCTTGGGTTTGACTTCGCCGTTCTCTTTACATTGTTGAGCCGCATCGTCGATATCCGGATACAAATCGTCGAAATCGTCGAGCGTCAAGGCCTGACAAGGTTGGAACTCATCGCCGACATTGTTGCCCAGATTCGGAGAATTCCGCAGATAGGTCACCAATTCGGCCAATTCGTCGGCAGGCAATTTCTTGAACGCCGGCATTTTGCTGGTACCGGCTTGCACGAAACCGATCAGTTGATCGACATTGCCGGTCACTTTCGCGCTGGCGCTCAGCGCCGGATACCAACCGCTGATGCCTTTGCCGTCGATTTGATGGCAAGCCACGCAGTTTTTCAAGTAAACCGATTCGCCCTTAATCAGCAGCGAAGACCGGGTCAGCTTGCTCAAATCCGGCGCTTGTTTTTGTTTTTCCAGCGTGGATTTCACCCAGGCGTCGTACTGCTCCTGTTCCATCGCGATGACGACGATAGGCATGAAGCCGTGGTCGCGCCCGCACAGCTCGGTGCATTGGCCACGATAGACGCCGGGCTTGTCGACTTGGGTCCAGGCTTCGTTGACGAAACCGGGATTGGCGTCTTTTTTCCAGCCCAGATCGGGCACCCACCAGGAGTGAATCACGTCGGCGGCGGTAAACAGGAAGCGGATTTTCTTACCGATCGGAATCACCAACGGTTTGTCGACGTTCAGCAGGTAGTTGGGCACCGCGCGCGGGTCCATCGTGCTGACCCTATGGGTTTTTTCGCTGGCTTCGTCCAAATGGCTTTCGAAGTGAACGCCCGAATCCAGGTATTCGTAGTCCCAATACCACTGTTTCCCGGTCACCTTGATGCTCATCTCGGATTCCTGGGTTCCGTCCAGATCGACCACGGCCTTGGTAGCCGGAATCGCCATACCGATCAGAATCAGCGTGGGAATAATGGTCCAAATGATCTCGACCGTCGTATTTTCATGAAACTGCGAAGCTTCGTGACCTTTTGATTTTCGATGATGGAAAATCGAGTAAAACATCGTACCGAACACCGCGACACCGATGAATACGCATATCCAAAGGATCAGCATGTGCAAATCGTACAGCTCATGACTGAGTTGTGTCACACCTTGCACAAGATTGAGTGTGTAGTCCGCGTGTGCCGCCTCCAGGCCCCAGGCCATCAAAACCAGACACGCGAGCAGTTGCTTTGTTTTCTTCACGGAGCAGCCTCCCCACTAGTAGTTATAAACTTGTATGCGTTATATCTTCTGTAACATTGCGCGCCCAACCGGCGAGGCCCGCGGTTCCCTTTACAGATAATTGTCTTAAATAAACTGAGCAATTTTACCCCATCGCAGAGCAGCAAACCAGAAGAGGTTTTCCCGTTTCGGCAATTTACGCGTAAAAAAGGCTTGCGAACATTGCTGCTCGCAAGCCTTTGTGACCGCTTTAGCCTGTCGGCTTGGGACTTATTTCAGCGTATCGGAGTACGACATATCGAAGGTAGGAATATGGCTATCCAACCAGCCTTTGACCAATTGCCCGACTTCCTCGGTCACTTCGGCTTGACCCGCGTGAAATTTCTTTTGCAAATCCGCGCAAATACCGACCATGGCTTCGTGCTCGGCTTTATGGCGATCGTAACCGCCAAAACCCTTGGCCAGCATTTCCCGTTCTTCATGAGCAAAATGATCGACCACATAAGCGATCAAAGCATCCAAGGAAGCGCCGATCGTCGCGCGCGCCGCGCCGCCGGTTGCCTCGTCGTACAGTTTGTTCAACAAACCGAACAAAGTCTGATGCTCCGAATCGGCAAAGCCCACGCCGGTGCCAT
Organism: Methylomonas koyamae; assembly: GCF_001644025.1. Lineage (GTDB taxonomy): Bacteria > Pseudomonadota > Gammaproteobacteria > Methylococcales > Methylomonadaceae > Methylomonas > Methylomonas koyamae_A. The sequence goes on along the minus strand of NZ_LUUK01000189.1, from coordinate 5,423 downwards.
ACTGATCCGCGGTCCAAGTAATTAAAGCCATAAAACGCCTCCAGGTTGTTTTTTTATTTAGGATGCGCCGCGCGAATTCGTCCCGGATTCCGCCAGCGGCAATCAGTCCATACGGACTTTTTAAGTTCAGGCCGCCGGCCCTTCGAACCGGCGCCACCATCGTCTCCTTGCGCCGAGAGGCCCGGCCGGTCGCCGCGCCCTCGGATGGTGGCCGCCATTGTCGTCATCCCCGCTTTAAAAATTTTGACGCAAATCAAACATTTGCCAGTTTGGTGGGCATAGATGTTGCCCCAGCTCGGTGAAATCCGGCTCGAGCCGGTAAGGTAAAACCCCCAATAGCGGGGCCGACAAATGGGTTTGCAAATAGGCCAGATTGCCTTCGAAACCCGGCATCGCCTCGCTCAAGCGGACCGCGAGCCAACCGGCGCAGCGCAGCCCGGTCCGCTCGACCGCCGCGACCGTCAAGCGCGCGTGATTGATGCATCCCAAGCGCATGCCGACCACGACCACAACCGGCAATCCCAAACGACGCGCCAAACCGGCGTTGTCCAACGCGGCGTCCAGCGGCGAATACCACCCGCCGGCGCCTTCGACCACCAACCAGTCGGCGGTCGCATGCAATGCGGCGGCCAGCGCGGCGATACGCTCCGGATCGACCGAGATATCGCCGCAAGCCAGATGCGGCGACATCGCCGCCTCGAACGCATAGGGATTGATGGCCGCATAGTCCGCCGGCGAAGAACACGCCGCCTGGATCAGCAAAGCGTCGCGATTATAGAAACGGCCGTTGCGCCGCTCGCAGCCCGCCGCCACCGGCTTCATGCCGGCCACCGTGTAGCCGTCCGCGCGCAAGCGGCGCATCCAGGCCAGCGTCGCCCAGGTTTTGCCGACATCGGTATCGGTGCCGGTGATAAACACGCCGGCTTTCATCGATATGCCCTGACGAACAGAATCTCCCAACTGGCAACGATCCGCGCGTCGGGCATTAAAGCCTGGTAAGCGGCGATCATGTCCCGCAATTGCAGACGCGTGGTCGGCCCGCGCTTGCGATCGGCGTTGAGATTATGCGCGCCGATGCCCTTCAGTTCCCGCATCAGATCGGCGACCGCCGCATATTCGGTCGAATACGTCCGCGAGACGATGTCGCCATCGTGCCAACCGGCGGCCGCCAACTGGTCGCGTATCTCGGCCCCGGACACGAACGCATTCACGTGCCGGTAATCGTCGACCTCGGCCCAAGCCGCCTTCAACTCCACCAGGGTACCCGGCCCGAAGGTCGCGAACGCCAGCTGCCCGCCCGGCGCCAATGCGCGCCGGCAATCGCCGAACAGCGCCGGCAAATCCGCGCACCACTGCAAAGCCAGATTGGAATAGATTTGACCGAGACCGGCATCGGCCAGCGGCAAGCGCTCGGCGTCCGCGCACACATACCGCACGCCGGCCGGCCATTTGGCTCTGGCCGCTTGCAGCATCGGCAGCGCGATATCCAGCGCATACACCGGCCGATCGGCGGCGCGGCCCAGCAACAAACCGGTCAAAAAACCGGTGCCGCAACCCAGATCGGCAATAGCGCCGGCCGCCGGCGATACGTCGAATCGGGCCAGCAATTCGGCCCCGACCCGACGCTGCAACGCCGCCACGCTATCGTAGCCGGCCGCCGCCGCGCCGAACGAACGGCGAATATCGCGTTTGGCAATCGCGGCACTCATTGCGGCGCCCGCAACAATGCCATCACCTGCTCGGGATGGCTCAGAAACGGCAAGTGGCCAGCCGCATCGAGACAATACACGCCGGCCTCCGGCCTTAAATCGGCCAGCGCCTTAGCGGCGGCGACCGGTACCAGCATGTCCCTTCCGCCGAAAATGGCCGAGGCCGGACAGCGCAAATGCCGCCATTGTTCGCGCAAATCGGCGGTTTTCAAGATGTCCAGCCCGCCGCGCAACGCCGCTTCGGCCGGCGGCGGCGCATCCGCGACCGCTTGTCGCAACTGCGCCAACAACAGCCGTTGCTCGGGCAAGCCTTGCACTTGCAGGGCCAGAAAGCGTTGCAGCGTGGTTTTGGCATCGGCCAGCAACAGCTCGGCAAAGCCGTCCAGCACCGCCGGACGCATGCCCGGCCAAGCGCCGTCGCCGACGAATTTAGGATTGCTGGCCAGCAAGGTCAACTGCTCGACCCGCTCCGGGTAGCGCGCGGCGATGTCCAGCGCGATCGCGCCGCCCAAGGACCAACCCAGCAACGCGAATCGGCGAACCGGCAGCGCCGCGACCAAGGCATCGCCGACCGCCGCCAGCTCGAACGGCGCCAGCGCGCCGCTACGGCCGTGTCCGGGCAAATCCGCGACGATGGTTTGATATTGGCCGGCCAAGCGCTCGGCGAACCCGCGCAACACGCCGCCGTGCATGGCCCAGCCATGCAACATCAGCAGCGGCGGCCCGCCGCCGCGCTTATCCAGATGAATGAACGTCATGCGCCCAGCTCGCTCAAAGCCTCCAGCAAGGCATCGATTTGCGCGTCGTCGTGCAGAGCCGTCAAGGTCACTCGTAAACGGGCGGTGCCGGCCGGCACCGTCGGCGGTCGAATCGCGCCGACCCAAAAGCCCCGCTCGGCCAACGCGTTACTCAGTGCGACCGCGCGCTCGCTATCGCCGGTCGGCAACGGTTGGATCGCGGTTTCGGAAGCCATCAGCGGCAAACCCAATTGCTCGGCGCCTTGCCGGAAACGCGCGATCAGCTCGCGCAAGCGCTCGCGCCGCCAGGTTTCGTCGCGCACGATGCGCAACGCGGTGCGCGTGGCCTCGGCGACCGCCGGCGGCATCGCCGTCGTGAACACATAGCTGCGGGCTTTTTGAATCAACAGCTCGATCAGGTCGTCGGAACCGGCGACAAAGGCGCCGAAGGTGCCGAAGGCCTTGCCCAAGGTACCGATCAAGATCGGCACCTGTTCGGCGCTCAAGCCGAAATGTTCGACGATGCCGCCGCCGCGCGCGCCAAGCACGCCGAAGCCGTGGGCATCGTCGATCAACAAGCCGGCATCGTGGCGGCCGGCCAATGCCGCCAATGCCGGCAACGGCGCCAAATCGCCGTCCATGCTGAACACCCCGTCGCTGACCACCAAGACCTTGCCCGATCCGGTCGCCAGTTTAGCGGCCAGATCGGCGGGGTCGGCGTGATGGTAGCGGCGAAACCGGGCACCGGCCAGCAAACCGCCGTCCAGCAGCGATGCGTGATTCAGACGATCTTCCAGCACCGTATCGCCGCGACCCAGCAAGGCCGAAATCGTCCCGACGTTAGCCATGTAACCGGTCGAAAACAGCAACGCCCGCCGCCGGCTGGTGAACTCGGCCAATGCGTCCTCCAACGCGTGATGCGCGGCACTATGCCCGCAAATTAAATGCGCGGAGCCGCTGCCGACGCCGTAGCGTTCCGCGCCGCGCTGAAAGGCATCGACCAGGCGCGGGTCGGCGGCCAGGCCCAGATAGTCGTTGCTGCAAAAATTGACCATCCGCCGCCCGTCCACGTTCAGCAGCACGCCTTGCGGGCCGTCCACGACCCGGCGGCGCCGGTACAAACCTTGTTGCTCCAGCCGGCCCAGCTCGCCGCTAAAATCGTAAAAACCGGCCATCAAGCGTAACTGGAGCCGCCCATCCGCACGCCCAAGCGCTGAAACAATTGCCGGTCGTGGCTGGTCATCGGATTGTCGGTGGTCAGCAGTTTATCGCCGTAGAAAATCGAGTTGGCCCCGGCCAGAAAGCACAAGGCCTGCATCTCGTCGCTCATCGCGGTCCGGCCGGCCGACAAGCGAACCCGCGATTCCGGCATCATGATCCTGGCCACCGCGACGGTGCGCACGAACACCAGCGGGTCCAGCGTAGCGGTGCCGTGCAGCGGCGTACCTTCGACTTGCACCAGCATATTGATCGGCACGCTCTCCGGATGCTTGGGCAAATTCGCCAATTGCAGCAATAATTTGGCTCGATCGACCTCCGACTCGCCCATGCCGACGATGCCGCCGCAGCAGACATTGATGCCGGCCTCGCGCACCCGTTCCAGCGTATCCAACCGGTCCTGATAGGTCCGGGTGGTGATGATTTCCGAGTAATAGTCCTCGGAGGTATCGAGATTGTGGTTGTAATAATCCAGACCGCCGTCCTTCAAGGCTTGGGTTTGCCGGTCGGTCAGCATGCCCAAGGTCACGCAGGTTTCCATGCCCAGCGCCTTGACGCCCTTGACCATCTCGACGACCCGCTCGATGTCTCTATCCTTCGGGCTGCGCCAGGCGGCGCCCATGCAAAACCGCGAAGCGCCCTGAGCTTGGGCCTGTTGCGCGGCTTGCAACACCGTTTCGACCGGCATCAGCGCTTCCGGCGTCAGATCGGAATCGTAGCGGGCGCTTTGCGGGCAATAGCCGCAATCTTCCGAGCAGGCGCCGGTCTTGATGCTCAACAAGCTGCTGACCTGGATTTCGTTGGGATCGAAGAACGCCCGATGCGCCGTCTGGGCCTGAAAAATCAAATCGTTGAACGGCAATGCGAACAAGGTTTCGACGTCGGCCAATTGCCAATCGTGACGAAGGTTGGCGACGTGGTTCGAAGGTTTCTGGCTGGCGGACATTCTGCTACTCTCCCATGCTCGGCGGCGGCGCAAGCGGTGACCGGGACCGCTTATCAACCTGTTTAAAGAAAAATGGTAAACCATTGGCTAAACATTATACAGAATTTGCTGTTACCGCCGCGCTGCGTATTATGCGGCGCGCCCGGCCACGCCGGCCTGGACTTGTGCGCCGGCTGCCTGGACGACCTGCCCCGTAACGTTTCCTGCTGCTACCGCTGCGGCGAACCGTTCGAAACCCGCCATCCTCAACCGGTGCTGTGCGGGCGCTGCCTGAGCAAAACGCCGGCCTTCGACGAGACCTACGCGCCGTTTTTGTACCGCAGTCATTTACGCTATTTGGTGAGCCGCCTGAAATTCCAGCGCGACTACAAGAATGCCCGCCTGCTGGCCGGCTTGCTGGCGGCCCACGCCGGAACCCAGGCCGAACGGCCGGAATGTCTGATCCCGGTGCCGCTGCATCGCGGACGCTACCGCGAACGCGGCTTCAACCAGGCCATGGAAATCGCCCGGCATTTATCGAAGGAATTGAAGATTCCGCTGGATTCGCGGAGTTGCCAACGAGTGCGGGATACCGGCCATCAAATCGCGTTGCCGGCCAAACAGCGCCGCAAGAATCTGCGCAACGCCTTTCGGGCCACGCGGCCGTTACCTTACCGCCACGTCGCCATCGTCGATGACGTGATGACCACCGGCGCCACGGTCGCCGCTCTCGCAACGGCGTTGAAGCGAGCCGGCGTCGGCCGGGTGGACGTCTGGGTCTGCGCCCGAGCTTAACCATCCGCCGACATCAATCGGGCCGGTAATTACCGGCCC
>NZ_LUUK01000188.1 GCF_001644025.1 Methylomonas koyamae | reverse complement strand
CAACCGATTGCCGACGCACCTCTGACGCCGAAGGATTGTCAGCCGCTTAAATCCGGTTATCCGCCGGTGATGCCTTTGGTGCGTCGGCAATCGGTTGCGACACGGTTCGGCTATCGGATTCCAGAGCTTCGCAAGCGGTGACGGTCAACAGTTTGCAGGTCAAGGCACTTTTGTGCTCGGACTGCAAAACGGTTTGTTGCTGTAACGGCGGTGGGCTGGCCTCGTCTTCCCGCGCGCGGATAAGAATGTCTGGTTGGCTCTGGTCTTCTTTGGGTTTTGGATAAAAACGCAGGCTCGCCGCCAACCGGTCTGCCATGTCTGAATCACTTTCCGCTAGGCTTAAAGCAAGCAGTAAGTCGGCGCTTGACACGTAGGTGGTCGGCCCTCGCATCGCATCAATCCGTTAGCCCACTATCGAACGGCCGTTGCTGTTGGGTCCCTTTCACCCCCTCCACCGGGCGGTGTTTGATAAAGGCATAGCCACTAAGCCTTTTTAACCAACGTTCTTGAAGAATCGCGTCGTCCGGCGCCAGTTGAACCAAGGCCGATAGCAAATCGATGAACTCGGCCAATCCGGGGGGCGGTAACGCGGCTTGTTCGGCGTTGTTGCGGTCTTCCACCAAACGTTTGGCCGCCAACCGAATAATTTCAACGGGAACGCCAGTCCGTCCGGCATCGCGACCCTCGGCAAAATGCGCTAATCCGCGCTTTGCCAACCATTCCTCGTATCCAAGCTCGGGATCGTGGGACAGATTCAACACTATGCAGCGCCGGATAAAGGCCGCCGGCAGTTCGCGTTCTTCATTGGTTGTTATCAAGATCAAGGGCAATTGTCGCGACGGCGCGCCAAAGCGCAAATTCAACGCCGGAATTTCAAACGCGCGTTGACCCAACACGTCGAGCAAACTATTCGGCAAGTCGCTATCAGCCTTATCGATTTCATCCAATAACACCACATGTCCCTCGGGTTCTGTTTGCGGATCGTCACCGAGCTTTGGCCGGCAACTGCCATACTCGCAGGCTCGTTGCCAATCGTAAGCCTTCCATAACGGCCCCGGCTCCCAATAGTTATGTTCGATCAAATGGGGTTCGCGCGCCTGGGCATCCGCCAGCCGCTTAACGGCATCGAAGCGATACAGCAAATCCGACGCCTCGAATCGCGGATGTATCGTTGTGGCGTGCAGAACCCACCCCAGTTGCTGGGCCACCGCCCGAGCCAACTGGGTTTTTCCGGTGCCGGGTTCTCCGCGGACCAACAGAGGACGGCGGGCACTGATCGCCAACGTCAGAGCGTCGATTTCCGCTTGAGACCATTGGTGGACAGTAGCATCCAGGTGATTTGTGGCGGGTATGCGTTGCACGAAGCCGTCTGTCAGCTGGCGTAGGGTCTCTATGGGTGAAAGCTTGTTTTTACAGTCGATCATTTGGCGGATTCCGGATGTATGGTCATTGACACAGGTTTGTAATTTCCAGCGCCACGTCGGCTAATTGCTGGTCGCGATCGAACTGGACATCCGCTAACGGCTGAGCTTCCGACGGACGCATTTGCATCGCGCTTAGCCAAGGTACCAGTTGCCAAGTGCAAGCTCGTACCAACAGAGGCACGATACGCATCCCCTGACTTTGATGTCTATTCAACAGCGTCGGCACTTCGACGGACGTAATAAATTTAGATCCTAAGAACGCCGGAGAGATCAAAATAACCGCCACCTTACAGCTTTGTAACTGCCGGTCGATTTCGGCATACCAGTCCTGCCCCGCGCCAATGCCGCGATCATCCCAAATATCGAGCAAACCCTGGTTTTCCGCGACTTTTAGATGTTCAACCAAATACTCGCGAAACTTATCATCCTTGTGGGCGTAGCTGATAAACACTTTATTGCGCATAACCATCGATTCTCCCGTAGTAGGTACTGTCACAAAAGGAATGAGTATGTTCTTGAAATGATTTGTCAGGGAACTTTGAATCCGCAACCATTCGTCAACCAGTTCATCCACATTGGAATGATCATTCCCACCGTATAAAAACATTTCAATTCCCCAACGCTGTTTTACACGCTTGAACAAGTTACTATCCACGCCTTTGAGCGGAACCGCTCCTGGCAAACCAACCATCAAACTCGCCCCAGTTGCGTCTTCGTACATTTTTAATCCGGCTTTGAGGTCATCGTCATGCGGTGAATCGATTCCTACCAAACTACCAACTGTTAATTCGCGTTGTAGTCGCGCATAAATTTCATCGCCTATGGTTTGCTCAAAGGTTTTGACGCCAAACTGGGTCTCGGCGTGATCACAAATCAAGTTCGCCACCTTGATGCCACCATCCTGATCGACTCGTAACTTTATGCCTAAATCAAACCAAGCCGCCGCCACTATGGTGGCGGTTAGTTCTTCGGTCATAGCGATGCTCGGCATGCCATTGATCCAATGAACGCGGCCGATTTGCTTCTGGGCAATCCAACGCGCACCGGCCAACAAACATATATGCGCCACCAAATCGAATACCCGATCGACACCGGACTCGGCCAAGGGAATATTGGCCCGTTTGATGGCGTTCGAGATTTCCCACAACAAGAGGTTTGGATCGGCATCGCAACAATATTGATATATTTCGGTTACACCGCCCGAAGGATTACTTTTAAGTAAAACCTGTAAAATCGGATGCGAATGCAAAGCCGGTAAACTGGCAACTTCTCTCACCAAGTTCTCCAACTGGCGGTATAAACGCGACAACGGCACCGGATTGGAGAATTCAAATTCCAGAGCATTCAAAGGCTCCATGGTTAGCACGTTATTTCCGTCTGTATCAGATAATTCCGAATCTATGTGCCCGATAAGTTCTTTTCCAATATTTTGCTTCGCTTCGGATCGGATTTTCAGATAATAATCCTTGGACAAGCCTTCGTTAAGTGCCAAACGCTGCAGTATCAACGTCGCGAACTGGTCCGGCGTTTTTGGGTCCAGTTCGATGAAACCCGCCGCATCGCTCAACCCGTCAGCATCGGCATAATCAAATCGACTAGGCATCACGCGGTGCCCGTCGGCTTTGGTCAGCAGACTGTAGATATGCAGCCACTCCCAGCCGGTCCAGCGTTTCTGGTCGTAGTTTTGACACAGAACCGGCACGATCAATTCGGACTGTTCGCCGTAGAGCTTCGGCAAATAAATACCCAAATTAAAGCGGGCAAATTCCGCCTCGTGGTATTTGTCGTACAGGATTTTCTCTTTGCCAAATATTTCCGCTAATAGCTGCGCGGTCTGTTCAACGAAAGGCCGCTTTTCGCCAGCGAACGAAAAAGCGATGCGAAAACGTTTGGGAGGGGTGTCGGTGGCCATGACGCTGAAATTTCGTGGATTCGAATGGGCCGCATTCTAGCTCAAGTCTAGCCAGCCCGATCGGTTTACAGCCCGGCCTATGCTCAACCTCCTCCGCGCTTTTTTAACAGACTACGGAGAGGTTTACGGCAGCGCTCGCTCGGCCAAAATCCAGACATCGCCCACCGCAACGGCCGATCGCGTGAATACTTCACAGACAACGCGGGACTTGGGCTTATACCCTAAGTTGCGAGGCTAGGCCGCGCGCGGAGCGGGCTTCAGCCTCCGATTCGCGATGACGACCGACGCGATGCAACGCTCATCACGCCCTGAAAACCCAAATTTTGCTTTTGACGAGGTATCACGATGAACAGATTAATAGGCGGAATATTGTCCTTACTCTTGATTAGTCCGGTGGGCATGGCCATGGAAAGCAATGGATGGTGCGCGCCGGAATTCGCTAGTTGCGACGGCGACGG
>NZ_LUUK01000187.1 GCF_001644025.1 Methylomonas koyamae | reverse complement strand
GCTGCCGGCGGAGGAATTCGAGTACCCCAACCCATCGGCCGCGCTAATCCAAGTAGCCGCCGCGCAACCGGAGGAGGCCCGCCTTGACCAGGGAAAACCCAATGATTGATGAACAATCCGGTTCGACTTCGTCCAAAGGCCTGATCTTGGCGGTGGACGATACGCCGGCCTCGCTCAGGCTGCTGACCGACGTGCTCAAGGCCGAGGGCTACGAAGTACGCTCGGCGATCAGCGGCGAACTGGCGCTGCACGCCGCCGAGATCCAGGCACCGGAACTGGCCTTGCTTGATGTCAGCATGCCGGGCATGGACGGCTTCGAAGTCTGCAGAAGGCTTAAGCAAATTCCCGGTTCCAGCGACGTGCCGGTCATTTTCGTCAGTGCAATGTCCGACACCCAGGAAAAACTGCGCGGCTTCGAATTAGGCGCGGTCGATTACGTGACCAAACCGTTCCAGCGCGAGGAGCTGCTGGCCCGCGTCCACACCCACCTGGAACTCAACCGGCTGCGCCACCATTTGGGCGACATGGTCGAGGAGCGTACCCAGTCGCTGAAACGCAGCGAATTGAAGTTGAGGGCCAATTTACTGGAATCCATCACCGCAATCGCCGCTACCGTCGAGATGCGCGATCCGTATACCGCGGGTCACCAGCGCCGGGTCGCCCAGGTAGCCACCGAAATTGCCCGAGAAATGGGCCTGCCGGATAATCGCATCGAAGGCATGCATCTGGCCGCTGTCGTCCACGATGTCGGCAAGGTCAAGATTCCGGCGGAAATTCTGTGCAAGCCGGGCCGGCTGACCGAACTGGAATTCTCGCTGATCAAATTGCATGCCCAGGACGGCTACGACATCCTGAAAGCCATCGATTTCCCGTGGCCGATCGCCGAGTTTGTCGGTCAACACCATGAACGGCTGGACGGTTCCGGCTACCCGCAAGGCTTAAAGGGCGAGGAAATTCACCTGGAGGCCAGGATCATAGCGGTTGCCGACGTCATCGAAGCGATGGCCTCCCATCGCCCTTACCGGCCTGGTTTGGGCATAGACACCGCTTTGGCGGAAATCGAAAGTAAGCGGGGGATCATGTTCGACCCGCAGGTCGCCGACGCCGCGCTTCGGCTGTTTCGGGACAAGGGCTACCGGCTGGAGAGTTAACCGCGGACCCGCCGGGTCCGCTTAGGCGCCGTAACGATAGATCGGCGGAATCTCGGCGGTATGATCCAGCTCTATCAATTGCTCGATGATCCCGTCGTTCAATCCGTACACCCAACCGTGCAAGGTCGGCTGGTGGCCGTGTTTCCAGGCCGTCTGCACGATGGAGGTATGCGACAAACGGTGTACCTGCTCCAGGATATTCAGCTCTATCATCCGATCGACTTTTTTGTCTTCGCTCAAATAAGCGAGCTCGTCCTGATGCAGCCGATAAACATCCTTGATGTGCATCAACCACTTATTGGTAATCGTCAGATCGCCGCGTTGCGGCTGCATCGCCGCCTTGACGCCGCCGCAACCGTAATGGCCGCAAACGACGATATGTTTTACCTTCAAAACCGCGATGGCATATTGCAAGACACTCAGGCAATTGAAATCGGTGGTAATCACCTGATTGGCGATGTTGCGATGCACGAAGATTTCGCCGGGCTGAGCATTGACCACTGTTTCGGCCGGCACCCGACTATCGGAACAACCGATCCATAAAAAATCCGGGCGCTGTTCCTTGGCCAACTCGATGAAATAACCGGGATCCTTGGCGACCATGTCCTGCGACCAGGCGCGGTTTTCCAACAGCAGTTTAGAGGGTGTATGCATGGGCCGACCTATCGGGTTGAGTTGTTTGCAAACCGAGACTCAGTGTCGCCGCACCCGGCCAGACTCGACGCCGTCCGCCAGGCCGGGTAGCACCCGAATCTCAAACCGCCCATTATCCCCGATAGCGCCGGCGTTTTCGACCGCTAGCTTTGCATCGGGTATAGATCTAGTACTCGACCTTGATAGAACCGATAAAACTGATCGGCGCGCCGGGCATATTGCCATAGTAGCGCTGGCTGGCGTCGAAGGTATCCGCCCCGGTGAAATAGCGCTTATCCAACAGATTATAAGCGTTGAGTTGCGCGGTCATCCGAGTCGGCCCCACCTTGAATTTGTAAGCCGCCGAAGCGTCCCAGGTCGCATAGCCCGGCAATTGATAGCTGTTTTGCGGATCGCCCTGGCGCTGGCTGGTCACGCGGATACCGCTGCCCAAACTGAGGCCGGCGAAGGCCGGATCGGTGAATTCGTATTTCAACCAGACATTAGCCGAATGGCGCGGTGCGTTGGGAAAACGCTTGCCCAGCAGGCTGACGCCACCGTAGACGTCCTGCTCGGTAAACTTAGTAATGCGGGTATCCAAATAGGTGTAATTGGCGATCAAACTCCAATTCTCGGATAGCTCCCCGGCCAAGTCGAACTCAACGCCCCGACTGCGTGCCGCGCCCACCGTGGTCGTATAGCCAAGTAAAGCCAACGTTGGATCGGGATTGCCGGTGGCCAAATTGGTTTTGACGATATCGAAATAAGCCAGACTGGCGGTCAATTTTTGATCGAACAGTTCGGTCTTGATGCCGCCTTCGAATTGTCTGGCTTCTTGCGGCTTTAACGGCGTGCCGTCCGTATTGCGGGCGCTGTAGGAATTATTGGTACCCAGCGATTCGGTGTAGTTGCCGTACAAGGACAGCCACGGAAAGGCCCGATACAACACGCCGACCCGCGGACTGAATTTTCCGGCCGACACATGGTTTGCGTTCATGGCGGCCTCGGCGGCGGCATAGGAACTGCCGGAGCTGCCGACGCCGTAGTCGGCCCAGTCATAGCGGCCGCCGCCCAATAAATGCAGCCTGTCCCAGAACACCATTTGATCCTGAAAATACACGCCGTTCCATTCCCGATGGTAATGCCCGTAATTCAACGGTAGCAGCGCCAAGTTGCCGGTAAAGGGCTGCGGGTTATAGATGTCGATACTATCGACGCTGGCGCAGCAGCGATTCTGGCTTTCGTCGGTGTACGCGTAATAGTCGTGACCCACCAACAAGGTATGTTTGACGCCCCAGGTATTCAGATGGCCCAACAGATTGGTATTGAACGAATAGGTTTGCGAACTTTTGACATTGTTGTCCCAATTGTAGCGATCGACGGTGCGCTGGTTGGCATGAATGCCGTACGGAAAAATGTCGTATTGAATCCGGCTGCCGAGAAAGGCCGAAAATTGCTGACTGATTTTCCAATCGTCGTTAAAAGCATGCGACCAGTTCAGGTCGGCCACATTGCGCTCCTGATTGGCGTGCGCGGACTGGTCGCTCAACGCGGTGTTGATCGGCAAATTGGCCGGTCGAGTCGCTCCATTCAGCACCGGAAGCCCGTCGTCCCAGCGAAAGTCGTCGCGTTGATATTCCATACCGAAATTGACCTCGGTCCGATCGCTGACCTTCCAGGTAAATTGCGGGGCGATGAAGATACGGTCGCGGTAAAACAAGTCGCGAAAGGATTTGGTGTCCTGGTAGGCCAGATTGAAGCGGTAGGCGAAGGTTTTATCCTGGTTCAACGCGCCGGTGGCATCCAACGTGGTCCGATAATTATCGAACGAGCCGAACTGTTGCTGCAGCGAGTAGTACGGCGTGAGCAGCGGCTTTTTTAAAACCCGATTGATCATCCCGCCCGGCTCGATCCGACCGTACAGCATCGCGCCGGGACCTTTCAGCACTTCCAAACGCTCGACATTGGCGGTTTCCGCCGCCCAGGAGGCTTCGCGAATGCCGTTACGGTAGGTCGCGCCGTTCATGTCGAAGCCGCGCACGGTAAAGTTTTCGTAAGTCGGCGACGGGCTGATTTGCACGCCGCTGACGTTGCGCAAGCCGTCGGCCAATGTAATCGCTTGCTGATCCTTCAAGACTTGTTGCGGCACGACTTGTATCGAAGTCGGCGTGTCCATCAACGGCGTATCGGTGCGGGTCGCGGTACTGGCGTTGGTGCGATGATAGCTAGGATTGTAGGGATCATCGGCCAAGTAAGCCGTTTGAGCGGTCACTGTCACCGCGCCCAGCGTCTCGACATGGTCCACCGCCGCCCCCGCCGGCTTGATCGCGACGGTGTTGGCTGCGGTAAAACTGAACACTAGACCGCTACCGGCCAACAACTGCTGTAAGGCCTGCGCCACACTGAAGCGGCCGTTAACCGCCGGCGCGGTTTTGCCGGCCACCGCGCCATCGGCGTAAAACGGTTGCACGCTGGTCTGCCGCGATAAAGCATCCAACGCGCGGGCCAGCGGTTGGGCGGGAATATTGATCGCGAAAGTCTGGTCTTCCGCCCGCGCGGCGCTGGAGGCCAGCAGCAACGGGGCAACGAAAATATACAGCGGCATTTTTGACATCGGTTCTCCTTATCGTGGTTTGGGTTCCGTTCGATAAGACCGTTTCAAAAATAAAACACCGCCACATTCGCCGATTTGACAATCAGCGCCCGGCCGTTTAAACACTCCCGTGCCGAAATTTATCGCCTGGCCAGAATGCCGATTCGGTTACCGTCCAAATGCGCGATCCTGACCGGCAATGCGGTGGCGATGGTATTCAGGGCCAGTGGCAGATTGTCGGTCGGAAAGCGGCCGCTGACCGACAATTGCCGCAAGTCAGCGTCGGCGATTTCAATCGACACCGCATGATAGCGCTCCAGCTCCCGCGCCACGTCCGCCAGGGTCAGATTTTTCAAAACCAGCACCCCGCCCCGCCACGCGGCAATGGCTGCTAGATCGCCGGCCCGCACCGGCGCGGCATGCCCTTGTCGATCAAAGTTGGTTTGCTGACCGGCGGTCAAATGCAGCACCTCGGGGTTCGTGGCAACCTTAACCGCGACTTCGCCCTCTTGAACAGCGACATCGACGTTCGCCGGATCCCGGCGCACATTGAATTGGGTGCCGATATCCTCTATCCACCCCTCGCCGACGCGAACCTCGAACCGGGTTAAGTTATTGTGGGCCACGCTAAACCAGGCCTCTCCCCGCTCCAGCCAGACCCGGCGGGCCCGCGCCGAGTAATTGACCCGAATCGCCGTGTCGGTATTCAATTCGATGCTGGAACCGTCACTCAACGTCACGGTTTCCCGTTCGCCCTTGCCTGTCGTAAAGCGCTCGGCGGTCAGCCACTGCCAGATCGGCGGATTGACGATCAATACGCCGGCCAGCAATGCGGCGGCGGCCAAACCGGCCATTGGCCAACGTCGCTTGCGGCGAGCGCGCCGGTAAACTGCTTGGGCCTGCTTAAGTTGCGGCCGCGCCAATTCGCCCAGACCGGCCAACTCGCGCCATAAACGCTCCGCGCGGCGAAAGGCGTCCGCGTGGCGAGTATCCATGGCCAACCAGGCCTCGAAGCCGGCACGATCGTCGGTGGAGCAGTCGCCGGAATTCAGGCGCGCTAGCCAGGCCGACGCTTCCCTGCGTATCCGGGCGTCTCGATCGTCGCTATTCGTCGAGTTCATGGGCATTCGGGCGGCCACGCGATCAATCCCTATCCCAATCGGCGGCGTCCACTGCCGTCAGGAATAGTTCCAATGCTTTCGCGCAATGCCGCTCGACCGTGCGTCGCGGCAGATTCAGGGTTTCGGCGATTTCCCGATGGCTGTAGCCTTCGATGCGGTGCAACAGAAAAATATGCCGTTGGATTTCCGGCAATTCCTGCAACACCTGCATGCACAAGCGCAGGGTTTGTTGATCGGCCGATATGGCTTCAGGCGTTGCTACCGGACTGCTGATTTGATCGAAATCTTCGATTTCGCCGTCGTACAGTTCGCGTACTTGCCGCTTGCGGCGCAAATCCACCGCCGCATTGGCGGTTACCCGATACAAATAAGCCCGCGGGTTCAAGATCGCATCCGGCGCGTGGTGTTCCAACAAGCGCAGATACGCATCCTGCACCAGGTCTTCGGCGGCATCGTCCAAGCGCTGCCCGGCAAATCCCAGCAACTCCTGCCGGTGCAGTCTGAACAAGCGTTCCAGCCAATTTTGTTTTCGGGCCATCACTGATGCGGGGACAAAAATCGCCTTTATAACAAATACTCCGGCGCTGCGTTATCAATAATCACGGCCGATCGCCGCAAAGCGATCGGCCTTAGCGCGACCACGCAAACCACTGTCCCCGGCTTATCGATCAGTTGCGGCGCCGTCTATTCAGTTAAAACTCCAATTTCATCGATCCGATCACCGTCAACGGATCGCCGGGCATATTCCAGGCGCGATACGCGGCCCGAGGACTGAATTTTCCGACCGAGATGGGATTTGTGTTCATGGCGGCCTCGGCGGCGGCATAAAACCGCCGGAACTGCCGATGCCATAATCCGCCCAGTCATAGAGCGGCCGCCACCCAATAAATGCAGCTTGTCCCAGAACACAGTTTGGTCCTGGAAATAAACGCCGTTCCATTCCTGATGATAGCGGCCGGAACTCAACGGTAGCAGCACCAAGTTGCCGGTAAAGGGTTGCGGATGGTAGATATACGTTGGCGCGGCAGCGATTCCGGCTTTCGCCGGAGTACGCTTAATAAGCGTGACCCTCCAACCGTTAACGCCTGAAAATATCGGTTATTCCCGATTTAAACTCTACCCTCACGTGATCAATCTCCATTATGATTTCACGCGAATCACAAATAACCAGAGCGTAGCCATGGCCACAGAAGCATTTACCGTTAGAACCGAATCAGACATTGTGCATCAACTTGATAGCATGGCCGGGGCATTGGACCGTTCTCGCAATTATTTGGTCAACCAAGCCTTGCGCGAATATCTGAAAGCTCACGCATGGAGAATTGAGAAAATCACCCAGGGCATAGCCGCTGCGGATCGTGGCGAAGTCATCGAGCATGAGGACGTGATCAAGGAAATAGAAGCCATCGCGCAACCGGCATCCGGCGACGATTTCTTTAACTGTGCCGGCATTTGGGAAGATCGAGAAATCAACCAAGCGGCCATTCGTGCCAAAGCCTGGCCGGATCGGCGCGGATGATTCTGTGTGATACCAATATTCTGATTGAATTTTACAAAGGCAATTCGGAGATCATCGAAACCCTCAGAACCATAGGATCGGCCAATATCGCGGTCAGCGTCATCACCAAAGCTGAACTGTTTTACGGCGCTAGAGATAAACAAGAACTGGTCAAAATCGAACGCCATCTTGGGCTGTGCCATTGCTACGGCCTGAATCCAGCCATTTCCAGCTTGTTTATCGACTTGATGCGGCACTATTCGCTCAGCCATAAAGCGTCGGTCCCGGATATGCTGATTGCAGCGACCGCGCTTAGCCATGATGTGACGCTTTACACCCTGAATACCAAGGACTTCAAATTCATTCCCGACTTGAATTTGTATCCCTCAAATTGACAAGGCATTAACGCCAATTGATATGGAAAGTGAAAGCGAGCAATGTCGCGACTGACTGATTTAATTGCACGGACTAAAGCTAGGGACCCTCAGTTAGGTGCGGACTTAGAAAGGGAGCCATATAAGATTTTTAGTCCCGACAGGCATAGCGCCCGGCGGGTTTTCGTAGCGACGCGGACGAATCGGGGGGGCACTGTGGGCGTTGGCGGGCGCTTCATTTTTGCCGATTTTTCCGGCACGGGATTGCAGAAAAATCTTTCGCAAAAATAGCAACGCCCCGGACTGTCGATAGTGACTGACGATCACCAAGCCGAGTTTGACATCGTCGGCCTTAGCGCGACCAAACACCACGCAAACCAACCGCCCTGCCGTGCCGTCTATCCGGTTTAAAACTCCAACTTCATCGACCCAATCACCGTCAACGGATCGCCGGGCATATTCCAGGCGCGATTGGCGTTATAGGGTTCGCCCGCCACGAAATAGCGCTTATCGAAAATATTGTAAACGTTCAATTGGGTGGTGAGTTTGCTGGCACCCAAGTGCAAACTGTATCCGACCGAGGTATCGACCCGCACGTAGCCGGGCAACTGGTAACTATTGGCATTGTCGCCTTCCCGCTTACCGGCCAGATAGGCGCCGATTCCAAGTTGTAAACCGGACAAGGCCTGATGTTGAAAGGCGTATTTCAGCCAGGTGCTACCGGAGTGTTCGGCGACGTTGGGCAAGCGGTGGCCGATGTTGCCGGACAACGCGCCGTCCTGGGTGATACGGGCGTCGGTGAACGCATAGCTGGCGATCAGGCTAAAGCCGCCGCCCAATTGCCCGGCGACGTCCATTTCGATACCTTGGCTGCGCGCGGCGCCGATGGTCTCGGAAATGCCTTCCCGAACCAGGGTTGCCACATTTTGTTTATCGATATGAAAATAGGCCAGATTAGCGGTCAAATCGCCTTTAAACCATTCGCCTTTCAAGCCGGCTTCATACTGTTCGGCGGTTTCGGGTTTCAACGGTTGTCCGCTCTCGGAGCGGCCGTTGTTCGTCCCGAATCCCTCCACTCGGTTGCCGTACAGTGACAGCCAATTCCATGGGCGGTACAGAATACCGACTCGGGGGCTAAAAAACCCCTCGCTTTGGGCCGCGAGATTGACGTTGCCGAAACTGGGAATGTAGCCGTTGTAGTTGTCGTTCTGATCGGCGGAGTTTTGATAAGAAGTTGAGGCGCCCGTAGCCTGGTGGGCCCAGTCGTAGCGGCCGCCGCCCAGAATTTGCAATTTGCCGTCGAAAAATGCCAGATGATCTTGGAAGTAAAGGCCGTACCAGGAGGTTTGGTTGATCGAGAAATCGTTGGGATGGTTGATGCGTTGAAATTCGTAGGCGTTGTAATCCAAATTCGCGTAAACCGGGTTGTAAAGGTTGACCCGGGTAAAGGCGAAATTGCCGCCGCCGAAATCGGCGGGAAAATGATAAGGACTGTTGGCCGGCGCGTTGACGGCATTGAAACCGAAGAAGCCGGATTGGCGCACCTCGTCGTAAAAGTAATCCCCGCCCACCAAAACGTTGTGGTTGACCGGACCGGTCGCGAATTTGCCGTTTAAATTAAAAAACGCGTTATAGGATTCCTCGGTGCGATCTTCGAATTGCGAGCCGCGACGAACGACCTGCGGATTGCTGTCGGTTGCCAACAAAGGCTGAAATACAGCGACCAGCAATTCGCGGTAATGCTGGGTGGTCCAGTTGGCGACGAAACCGTTCTTGAAGGTCCAATGATCGTTGAATGCGTGCGACCAATTGAAATCCAACAGCGTGCTATCGGACGGATCCTGATTGAACTGACCGCCGGGCTGACCGTAGTTGGTATTGATCGGTACGTTGGCCACTCGCGTACCGACGGCCGGAATACCGGTATCGTAAGGCAAGTTACGATCCATATATTCCAGGCTCAGATTGAATTCGGTCGCATCGCTGGCTTGCCAATGCAACGACGGCGCCACGAATACTTGAGTTTGGCTGACGAAATCGCGAAAGGAGTTTCGGTCGGTGTAACCGAAATCCAGGCGGTAAGCCAAGCTCTTATCGTCGTTCAGCGGTCCGGTGGCCTCCGCGACGGTGCGGTATAAATCGTAACTGCCGAATTGTTGTTGCAGCGAATAATGCGCTTCGCTTAGCGGCTTTTTGGTGACGACGTTGACCATGCCGCCCGGCTGCACCCGGCCGAACAACATCGCCGCCGGACCTTTCAAGACTTCCACTTGTTCGATGTTGGCCAAGTCGGCATTAAAGTTGGATATACGTTGACCGTTGCGAAATCGGGAATAGTTGGTGCCGAAGCCGCGAATCACGAAGTCCTGGCCTTGCCCGCCCGATGTCCATACCGGCTGCACGCCGCTGACGTTTTTGACCGCGTCTTCCAGGCGGATGGCCTGCTGATCGCTCAAGACCTGCCGGGGCACGACCTGCACCGTCATCGGCGTATCCATTAACGGCGTATCGGTTTTTGTCGACGCCGACGCGAACGCGCGATTGTAGTTGGCGTTGTTGGGATCGAACAGCTCGGCGTTCGCCTTGGCAACCACCGTCACCGCCGCCAAGGTCGCGGCGGAATTGGCATCCGGTTGGGTAATCGCCACCGCATGATCGCCGTTGAATTTGAAACTCAAGCCGGTACCCGACAACAGTTGCTGCAAAGCCTGCGCGGCGGTCAGATTGCCGGATACCGCATGGCCGGTTTTGCCGGAGACGACCTGGTCGGAATAAAACGGTTTGATGCCGGTCTGGGCCGCCAGCGCGTCCAACGCCGCCGGCAACGGCTGGACCGGAATGTTGAAGTGGAAGGTTTGTTCCTCGGCCTGCGCGGAAGCCAGGCAAACGGCCAACGGCGCGGCGGCCAGCAAATCTCGTAGCGGATTCATCAGTTCTCCTGAAAAATGAATGAGTCACCGATAAGAGCGTTTTAGCGTGGGCAAACACCTCAATTTATTTTGTTTCGGAACCAAAGGTCGCAATTTACCGAAATAGCCTCAACAAGGCAGACCGAGATAAACGCCGGACATGGATTAACGGTTCGTAAAACCGGGTGACGTTTCGGGGAAGGATTTCGACGCGGCAATTTGCAAGCGCTCCAAATAGTTCAAGATTTGCTCGTCCAGCAAGAAGCGCAATTCCCATTCCATCGCCAGGTCGGCCGGCAGGCTGCCGATATCGTGATACCGGATGTAACTCTGCCGCAGTAATTGGCCAATCGCATCGGCGTCGTATAAATCGACGGCTTTTTCGCCGGCAACGACGTCGGCGGTGTGGGCCAGGGTCTTGGCGAGCTCGGCGTCGAAGTCTCGACTGTGGCGTTGCAAAGCCTCGGGAAAACGGTCGAATTGCTGGCCGCTCAGCAAACGATAGCGCTTGCGGACCAGAAGCAATGCCGACAGATTGCTCGCGTCCCGAATGATCGCGCGCAATACGCCGCGTTCGCGCATCTTGCCGGCTTGGCGGGCATCCGGTTCCAGCACCGCATGTGCTAGCAAATCTTGCGCCGCGGCCAAATCCTTTTCCGCCGCCAGCCGCAGCGGCAGCGTATAGCTCATCAGATGGCCGGGATCCGGCAGTCGCACCGTCAGTTTGGCCAGCGTACGCAACGCGGCGATGCAATGGTGACGCGCCAACGCCGCGGACCGGCGCGGCCACAACGCATAATCGAGCGCGCCCATCACCGTCAGACCCAGCAAAATACCGATGACGCGGTCGCGCGGCAAAAATAGATCTTCGACCGCGCCGAAGTCGTGCAGTACGAACAACGCAAACGAAAAACCCAACTGGCGGCCGAGGTAGGCGATGCGCTCGCTGCCGGCGGTGATCCAGGCAGACAAAGCCCAAAACGGCGCGGTCGCCAGCATGAAGCCGATGATGGAATCGAACTGCGACTGAAACACCCACACGTACACATAGGCGCACGCTCCGCCTAACGCGGCGCCGCCGACCCTGAGCAGCGACAGCCGGTAATCGGCGCCAAGACTGGTCTGCGCGGCCACCAGGCAAGTCGGTATCGCGGTGTTGATGTCCGGCCAATCTAGGCTTTGCACGATCAGCATGCAAAGGATGGCGCCCAACGAAAACTTGATGCCGAATTGCAGACTGTCGGCGTGTCGCTGCCAAAATTCGTAGCCCAGCCAGGCCGGATAGACGGTTTGCGGCTCGGTTTCCGTTTCGGCCGGGTCCGAGTCCGTCGCCGGCTGATGCAAACGTTTCATCAGCGCGGCAATGCGTTGCAAGGCTTGCCAAAATGCGGTTAGCACCGTCGGTTGACCAGTCCCTGCGTAACGCCGCAATACCTCGTCGTCCAATAACGCGGCCACGGCGTCGCTGAGGTCTTGCCGGTTGGTGAAACCCTGTCTCAAGATCGCGCAAGCTTGCTGTAAGGCCGCGTAGACGGCTCGCTTTTCCGCTGTCAGCGGCTGAGCGCGATAATCTTCGGTCAGCGATTGCTCCAGCCACAGCGCGATTTGACGCAAACCGTCGATTTCCTGCAGCAACTCCAGATACGCCGCATGCCGGCGCCGTATCGACACATGCAGCAATTCGCTGTTGGCCAACAAGGTTTGCAATTTGCCGAACAGACCGATCGATGACGGTTTGACCGAAGCGCGGCGTGGTCGGCGGGCTTCGCTGTCGGACAAGCGGCCGAGAAATATCGTCTCCGCCGCTTTCAGTTGATCGGCGATGCCGGCAATCAGCAAAGTGCGCGGGTCGCGCGGCGCGATACTGAGATGGACCAGCGTCCAACTACCCAAGCCGAGCACGCCGATCACCGGAATGTTCCAGAGTGCGTGATATAGGTTTTCGTCGGGCGTGGTCGGACTGTACAACACCGGAATCGAATACCACAGCGCGATGCCGGTCGGCCAGGCGATGAGTCGGGCGTGAAACAAGGCCAGCGCCATGATCGCGAACGACAGGCTCAACATCAGCCAAGGATCGTTGCCGGCCAACATCAACGCCAACACCGAGATCAGTACCGTCACGAACAGATAAAACAACTGGCGCAAGCCGAATGCCAGCGATTGGCCGGCGTTGGCGTAAGCGTCGTAGCTCAGGCAAACCAACAGCGATAGCGCGCCCAGCGGCGGCACGTGCAGGCTTTGGCTGACCGTCGCGATAATCAACGACACCGCGAACAGCCGCGCCGCGGCAATCCGCCGCTCCGGGGAGTCCTTCAGCTCGGCGGCCAGGAATTCGGCCAGACCGGTGCCGAACCAAAACCGGCCGTGGCGTTCCCGCCGGGCGCGGCGGTTCGAATCAATCATGTTGCCGATCGCCGTCCGCCGATGCGGCGCTATCGTCCGGAATCGGCAAGGTGCGATCCAGTACCGTGACGAAGGCGGTCATCCCCATGCGCAGCGGACGCTCCGGATCGCGGTCGAGGATTTCGATTCTGACCGGAAAACGCGACGCCAGCACCACCCAGTTCAGCGTACGTTGTACCTCCGGCAATCCGCCTTGCTGTTTGACATTGTCCGGCGCATTGGCCCAAGCGATGCCGGTCACCACGCCGCGAAAGCGCTTGCCGGGATAGCCGACCAGAAACACGTCCGCTTCCTGGCCGGGGCGTATCGATTGCAAATAGGTTTCCTTGTAATTGGCGACGGCGTACCAATGGCGGTCGTCGACCAGCGCGAACAACTGGCCGCCGGCCTTGGCATATTCGCCTTCGCGGGTATTCAAATTGGTCACGTAGGCGTCGAACGGCGCGCGGACTTCGCAATATTCCAGCTCCAGCTCGGCGGCGGTCACGGTGGCGCGGGCCGCTTCGACGCGAGCGTTGACATCGCCGACCTGAGCGATCAGGGATTGCGCGCGCCGGCTATCGCTCTCCGCTTCGGAGACCGCACTCCCGACCGACAGCGCCTTGGCCTTCGCATCGGCCAACGCCGCCCGGGAGGCCGAGTAACGGGCGCGTGCCTGCCGAAGTTGATCGCCGGTCACGTATTGCTTTGCCGCCAGCGGCTCCAGTTGCTCGAGGTACTGTTCCAGATAGTCGTCGTCGGCCGCGATGCGTTTGATTTCGGCCAGCGCGGCCGCGTGCTGATGTTCCAGGCGCGCGACCGCGCTGACGGCGGAACTTTTCGACGCCCGCAGCGATTCGACCTCTTGTTCCGCCAACATCAGTTCGGCCTTGGCGCGATCCAGTTTGGCTTGATAAGGTCTGGGATCTATGACGTAGAGCAACTCGCCCTTGCGTACGAACTGATTGTCGCGCACGTGCAGTCGCACGATGCGGCCGGAGACTTCGGGCGCGATGCCGACGATGTCGGCGCGGATCATCGCGTCGTTGGTACGCGGATGGCGGAAATTGATTTGCCATACCCAAGCGCCGGTCGTAACCGCCGCCAACACGATCGCCATGCCGAGAATGCGGCCGATGCGCACCCGGCGCCGATAGTCGAGTTTAGGGTCGTTTGTCATGCCGGACCTCAACTTGCGTAAAACAACAACCAAATCACGAAGGTGCATAATGCCCACAGGCTGGGAGCGATCAACAACGGCGGTCCCAGATGCGGCGCCAAGCCGACACGCGCCAATTGCCACATCAACGCCACGCTGGCGGCCAAACCGGTCAAAATGCAGATGATCCAGGCCGGCCAAAACGAACCGTGCAGGCTCAACATCGGATCGCAGCCGGCCAGCAATAGCGGCGCCGAATACGCCAGCGGGAATGATCTAAACAAACGAAACGGAGTCATGACGGCCCTCAATGCGAAACGTTGGCGTTATGGAAAAAACGGACTATCGCGAACGCGGCTGTTGTAAAACCCCCGATAGGCTGTTAGCCGTGCCCGGCGCAACCACCGATACGATTTCAAACATCGTTATTGTAAAGCGCTACAATCGGTTTGATACAACGATATTGTTCAATATTCGTTGGCAATTTGTTGCCACATTCGCAGTGGCGCTTCCGTTACTATATAAGCATTTCCTTCTAATGGTGGCGAATTTTTTGACTCAGTCAGTTTCCGCGTTTCCGCCTGTACCGCGCGTTCGGCCCGCCGATTTTAGTCCCGGCCGCCCATTGCGATTTAAATGCTGCCTGCCGCTGCTGTTGTCGATAAGCACAGCCTGTACGCCGCCCGTCGCGCACCGGCACCCCGACGCCGGCGAACCGCAACAATCGCCGGTGGTGCGCTGGTCCGAATACCGTGTTAGCCATCCGCTGCCGTCCGTGGAGAAGGCGCCCAGCCCATCCGCCGCGCCGAATGTGCGGCAACGTTACGATCTGCCGGCTCTAATCGACATGGCGCTGCAAAACCATCCGGAAACCCGGCTCAGCTGGGAAGACGCCAAAACCGCAGCCGCCAGAGTCGAACGGGAAGCCGCCAGCTGGTACCCGAAACTGACCGCGTTGGCCTTCGGCCAATATTTCAAGACCAGCATCCCGATTCCGCAAAGCACGCTGGTCAGCACCGGCGTCGGGACTTTCGGCGGCGCCGAATTGGCCTGGACGCTGTTCGACTTCGGCCGCCGCGAGGCCTTGGACGAAGCCAGTCTGGAGCGCTTCGAAGCGGCTCAATTCGGCTTCGGCCGCAAACACCAGGAGATCGCCTACCGCGTCGCCGACAGTTTCTTCGCCTATCAGGCGGCAATCGCCAAAGTCGCGGCGGCGGAGCAAACATTTACCGCCGCCAAGGCCAACGCCGATGCGGTCAATGCCAAACTGTCGCAAGGCTTCGCGACGCGGCCCGATTTGCTGCTGGCCCTGCAGGAACAAGCCAAGGCCAATTACGATTGGCAGGATGCGCGCGGCGCCGTGACTCAGACCAGAGCGGCCCTGACCACCAGCGCCGGTTTGTCGCCGTCGGTCGAACTGTCTCTGATCGATCTGAGTCAGGTGCCGTTGCCCGACACCCTGGCGCCGTCGGTGGAAAAAATCGTCGACCAGGCCCTGGAGCAGCGCCCGGATTTGCAGGCCAAGCTGGCCGAACTGCGCGCCCGCGAAGCGGAGGTGAGAAAAGCCCGCGCCGAGTATTGGCCCAAGCTGTCGTTGAAAGGCAGCATCGGCAATCAGTATTGGGGCGACGTGCAGACCGATCCGCCAAGCCGGCGGCATTATTCGTCGGACAATCTGGTCGGCAGCGCGATGCTGAATCTGGAATGGAATTTGTTCGACGGCTTCGAACGCCGCGGCGCGGTGGACGAGGCCGAAGCCAAACGCCGGGCTGGCGAAGCGCAGATCGACAGCTTGCGTCTGGAGATCATGCGCCATATCTGGCAAACCTACGCCGACACCAAAACCGCGTTGGAAAAACGCGAATTCGCGCTAGCTCTGCTACGCGCCGCCGAGGAATCCTACGCGGCGACCCAGGAATCCTACCGGCACGGCTTTTCCACCGTCATCGAGCTGCTGTCCGCGCAAAAGGATCTGGCCCGAGCCCGCTACACCGAAATCGACAGCCGGGCCGATTTGCTGAAATCGGCCGCCGCGTTGGTATATGCGGCCGGCGGCGGCGAGTCGCCTTAAAGCGATCGACAATATCGCGTCCCGTCAGTCGGCGGCCAACACCGGATAATCCGTATAGCCCTTGCTCGGACCTTCGTCGCCGTACAGATAGAAGGTCGCGGCGTCGAACGGGGTCAACGGCGCGCCGAGTGCTATGCGGCGCGGTAGGTCCGGATTGGCGATGAAGTGTTTGCCGAACGACACCGCGTCGGCATCGCCATCGGCGATGACTTGTACCGCGCTTTCGGCCGTGAAGTTTTCGTTGGCGATCAACGCGCCGCCGAAACGGCGTTTCAACGCCGGACTGATCGCGTCGGGACCTTGCGCTTCGCGGGTGAAAATGAAGGCAAGTTTGCGTTGGCCCAATTGTTCGGCGACGTAAGCGAAGGTCGCCAGCGGGTTGGCGTCGCCCCCCATGCCGTGCATGTCGCAACGCGGCGACAGATGCACGCCAACCCGGCCGGCGCCCCACACCAAAATCGCCGCGTCGGCCACTTCCAGCAGCAAACGAGCGCGGTTTTCCACCGGTCCGCCGTAGGCATCTTCGCGGCGATTGGTGCTGTCTTGCAGGAATTGATCGAGCAAATAACCGTTGGCGGCGTGAATTTCGACGCCGTCGAAACCGGCCAGTTCGGCATTGGCCGCGCCTTGGCGAAACGCTTCGATAATTGCGGGAATTTCGTCCAACGCCAAGGCCCGCGGCGTCACGTAATCGCGCATCGGCCGTAGCAGGCTGACGTGACCTGGCGCGGCAATCGCGCTGGGCGCGACCGGCAATGCGCCGTCCAGATAATACGGATCGGAAATCCGGCCGACATGCCACAGTTGCAACAACATGCACCCGCCGGCGGCGTGTACCGCGTCGGTCACGCCGCGCCAGCCGTCGATTTGTTCCGGCGACCAGATGCCCGGCGTATCCGGGTAGCCGACGCCTTGCGGGCTAACGCAAGTGGCTTCGCTGATGATTAGGCCGGCACTCGCTCGTTGAGCGTAATAGTCCGCCATCAGCGCATTCGGCACGCGGCCGGCGCTGGCGCGGCAGCGGGTCAGCGGCGCCATCACGATGCGGTTGGGCAATTCAATGTCGCCGATACGGATGGGATCGAACAAGGGATTCATGCGCGGCTCCTGAGCGGTTAAATCCCTCATGATACCAGGGCCGCCGCGAAGCGAAGCACTAGACTGGTTCGGTTAGCGACGGCCCTGGTCCGTCATTGCTTGGCGCTGATTAGGATCGTGCCATCCCCTTCCCTGACAATCCGCGCCGCCAAACCGTTTTGCAAGGTGCTTAAACTCTCGTTCAAATCGGACGTGGAAAAGCGGCCGCTAACTGTCACGGTTTGCAATTGGCTGTCCGTCAGCTTGAATTGGACCGCGTGATAGCGCGACAGTTGGCGCAACACTTCCGGCAAGGGTTGGCGTTTGAAGATCAGCGTACCGTCGCGCCAGGCGCCGCTGGCGGCGTCGGCGACACTGGGCGCCCGCAGATTTCCGTCGGCGCTAAAACCGGCTTGCAGACCGGCCGTCAGCGCCAGCGCCGGCTTACCGGGCACGCTCAACGCCACTTCGCCTTCGACCACCGCGACCGTCGTGTTCTCGCCATCGATCGCGACGTTGAATTGCGTGCCGACGTCGCGGATACGCCCGGCGCCCACCCGCACTTCGAAAGGGTGCTCGGCATCGTGAGCGACGCTGAACCAGGCTTCGCCCTGCTCGAGCCAGACCGTGCGCGCGCCGAAACGGTCGATCCGCAATCGCGTCGCGGTATTCAGTTCGATGCGGCCGCCATCGGCCAAGGCCAGGGTCCGGCGCTGGCCAATGTCGGTTTGGTAACGAGCCGCCGCCAATTTTTGTAAGGGTTCCGGGTACTGAAAACCCAACGCGACGGCGAACCCGACGGCGATCAAAGCGGCATTGCGCCGTCGGCGGGCCAACTGGCTATGGCGAACGAAGCCACGCGCGGCGTCCAGCTGCTTGCCGGCCACCTCCGGTAAATCGCCGAGCTGTTGCCAGAATTGTTGAACTTGTTGGTAAGCCTCGGCATGTTCCGGCGAACCGCCGAGCCAATCTTCGAATTGCCGGCGTTCGGTTTCGTCCGCGTCGCCGCGCAAGCGCGACAACCATTGCAGAGCTTGGCGTTGAGATTCGGTCAGACTGGCGAGGCTCATGACGGCACAACCTAAGAATTCAGCGTTTGCCGGCCAACGCGGCCGCGAAGCAGTGTTCCAGCGCCGCGTAAAATTGGCGTTCGACGTTGCTGCGCGACATCCTGAGCAGTTTGCCGATTTGCAGGTAGGTCAGTCCGTCGACGCGATGCAACAGGAAGATGCTGCGTTGCAGCGGCGGCAGGTCGTCCAACGCGCGCATGACGCCCTGCAGAATTTGTTGGTGGTGCAGGCTGACATCCGGACCCGGCGCATCCGCCGGCAGGCTATCCAAGTCCTCGACTTCGCCGTGGTAACGTTCGCGGACCGCGAGCTTGCGCTGGTAATCGATCAGCGCATTGCCGGTCAATTTGTAAAGATACGCGCGATGATTTTCGATGGTTTGCGGCTCGGGATGCTGCATCAATCTTAGAAACGACTCCTGCACCACATCTTCCGCCACCTCGGCGGCGCGCTGACCGGCGAAGTACACCAATTCCTTGGAATGACTGTGAAACAATTGCTCGAAAAGGCTTTTGATAGTCATGGTCGGCGAGAAGATCGGAGAAACCAGGCGGATAATATAGCAAAAGCCAAGCCACTCACCCGCTTCGATGCCGACGTCAATCCCTCGGCCCACGATAACCCGTGGTTACCGGGCTAACCGAGTTTTTTGGCCGGTCCGGTTTGGTCGGCCGGATGCCCGATCCTAAATAAAAAAATACGGCATATCACGCACTCGATACGTCATATGCCGCACTTTTTTGTTTGTAACGCTCCAGCTGATCTCCGGGTACAGGCTCTATCTGGCGCTCGCCGACCACAAAAAGTGGCCTGTAATTTGCTGAAAGCGACCATTCCATTGCCGATTCGAACTGCATGTCCACGGTTAGCGAACCCCTATTGCTGGACGCGTTTTTACGCCACCAAAGCGAAATCCGCCAATTCTTGGCCCGCAAAGTCAGTTGTCCGATCGCGGCGGACGACTTGACTCAGGAAACCTATTTGCGTATCGCCAGATACCGCGGCGGTGAAGAAATTCTGGATTTGCGGGCGTTTTTGTTCCGGATAGCCAATAATCTGGCTCTGGATTATTTGCGCGGCCTGGCCCGCTCCGAAGCCCGCGACTACGGACCCGTCGAAGACTCGATCGCATGCCGGGCGCCGCAACCGGATTCCGCCGTCGCCGCGCAACAGCAACTGGCCAGGATGGAACGCTTTATCTACGCGCTGCCGCAACAATGCCGGACCGTGTTTCTAGCCTGTCGGGTCGACGGCAAGAGCTACGCCGAAATCGCCGACGAACTAAACATTTCGCCGCGCACGGTCGAAGCTCACATGTACAAAGCGATCAAATTATTAAAGGAACGCATGGATTGGTTGTGAGCTGCCGCCGTCCGTTTCCGCTTGCCGAGTAAAACTGGCATTATTTCGTTACCGTCATTTCCGAGCCGCCCAGCGCATGTCCGACCAACACCCGCGATCGATCGCCGACCAAGCCGATGCCTGGTTCGCCCGCCTGCAAGACGCCGACGCCAGCGACGACGAGCGCCGCCGATTTCAGGCCTGGTATGCGGCGGATCAACGCCATGCGCAGGCCTACGAGCGCACCCGCCAATTGTGGAGTTTGCTGCAATTGCCGGCGGAACGGGTGGCCGAACGCCTGCAAGCGGAATCCCGCCCTGCCCCATCGCCGCCCCCGAGAGCCGCAATCCCATTCCGCCGCTATCTGGCCGGCGCGAGCGCGGCGCTGCTCATGATGGCCTGGCTGTTGCCGGCGCGGATTCAGGATTGGCGCAGCGACTACCGCACCGGCCCCGGACAGCAAACCAATGTGACGCTGGCGGACGGCTCGCGAATCACGTTGAATACCGACACCGCGCTGGCGATCCGGTTCGGCGCCCGCGAACGGCGCGTGGTTTTGCTGCGCGGCGAAGCGTTTTTCGAAGTGGCGCCCGACCCGGCCAAACCCTTTATCGTGGACGGCGGCCATGCCGAAGCCCGCGCGGTCGGCACCGCCTATGGCGTGAAAAAGTCCGGCGCGGACTTGGCCGTGACCGTCGCCGAAGGCACCGTGGAAGTCGGCGACGGCGTTGCCGCGCAAGCGGTGCGCGCGATGCAGCGCATCGAATTCAAGCAAGGCCGCTTGCAAGCCCCGCAACGCCTGACCAACGACGACAGCCTAGCCTGGCGCCGCCGCCAAGTTGTATTCCAGCAGCAGCCGTTGAGCGAGGTGTTGGCCGAAGTCAACCGCTACCGCGCGGGCCGCATCGTCGCGGTCAGCGGCGAACTGGGCGGACGCATCGTCAGCGGCGTGTTCAACCTCGGCGACCCGCAAGCCATCGTCGACGCCTTGCAAGCCACTCTCAACGCGCAAGCCGCGCATTTACCGGGCGATTGGGTGTTGCTGTATTACTAACCCGGCCTTTAAATACCGTTTGCCCTGAGCCTGTCGACGAGCACGCTGTAGGGCTTCGCCCGACAAGATCAGCCCGAACGGATACCAGTGATAAATAGGGCCGGGTTAATAAATACCCCCGGCGCTCAT
>NZ_LUUK01000186.1 GCF_001644025.1 Methylomonas koyamae | reverse complement strand
ACCGGTCGGCAAGGGAACGGGCTTGGGGCTGTCGCTCTCTTACAAAATCGTCCAGGATCACCGAGGCCGCATCGAACTGGAATCGACGCCCGGACAGGGCAGCCGGTTTCGGGTGTGCCTACCCATCCGCTAATCCGCCGCAGGCAAGGTAACGACCATGACCGACCCGACCGCCACCGAATCCGCCGCCGCGCCGATCAATCTGCTGTTCGTCGACGATGAAGCCAACATTCTGAAGGCCCTGCGACGGCTGTTTCGCGGCGGCGATTATCGGGTGGAAACCGCCGAAAGCGGCGCCGAAGCGCTGGAAGTTTTGGCCCATCAACCTATCGACTTGATCATTTCGGACATGCGCATGCCGCAAATGGACGGCGCCGAATTCCTGACTAGGGTCGCCGAGCGCTGGCCAGAGACGGTCCGCATACTATTAACCGGCTATGCCGATCTGGAATCGACCGTGGCGGCGGTCAACAAGGGACGGATTTATTGCTATTGCAGCAAGCCGTGGGAAGACAACGAACTGAAAATTCTGGTCAACAACGCCGTCGAGCAAAAGCGTCTGCGCGACGAACGCCAGCGCCTGTTCGGGATCATCAACCGCCAAAACGAGGAGCTTAAGGAACTCAACGTCCATCTCGAGGAAAAAGTCGAGCATCGTACCGAACAGCTGCGGCTGTCGTTGCAAAAGCTGGATCAAGCTCACAATGCCTTGAAGCGGCAGTATGTGGATTCGGTAAAAGTCTTCGCCAAAATCGTCGAAATGCGACCCGGCATCAAGAGCGGCCATTCGTTGTTCATCGCCGAAAACGCCCGCAATGTCGCGCAGCGGCTGGGCTTGAGCGCCGACGAAGCACGCGATGTACTCTATGCGGGCCTGTTGGCGCAGATCGGCAAAATGAGCCTGCCGGACGAATTGCTGCGGCAACCGCTGCACCTGATGTCCAGCCACGACAAGAAGCGCTATTTGCAAAACGGCCGGGAAGGTTTCAATCTGCTGCAAGGCATCGACGCCCTGCAAAATGCCGCCAATATCATCCACCACCAATACGAACATTTCGATGGTTCCGGCGAACCCAACTCGCTGCACGGTTCGGAAATTCCGCTGGGCTCCCGCATCCTGGCGGTGGTCCGCGACTATATCTGCTTTCTGGACGGTTTCATCACCGGCTCGGCGATGACGGTAGACCAGGCCAAAAGCCGCTTGCTGTTGCGCAAACACAGCGATTACGATCCGGATGTCGTCGAGTCCTTCTTGCGATTGTTGTCGGAAACCAGTGTTGAAGACACGCGCCCGGTCATCGAAATTTCCTGGACCCAATTGCAAGCCGGCATGGAAGCCGCCGAAATCATCTGCAACGACGTGCTATACCTAAAGAACACGATCCTGACCGCCGCTCAGGTGGATAGTATCCTGGACATGCGCAAGCGCAGCAAAAACCTGGTGCTGCGTATCCGGGTCTAACGGGCAACGCCGCTCATTTCACGCCGTAACGTTTGAACAAATAGCGTAGGTCTTCCAGGCCGTCCTCGATAGACCAGGTCACCGATTGCGATAGCAGATCGAGCACGATGATCGCATTGACGGTGGCGTCCTGACTGCTCGCCGCCTTGAAGCGCCGCGTCAGGGCTCGATTGACGATCTGCAACTGTTCGTATATGTCGCTCAGTCTGTCCAGCTCCAACCTCGCCTCGCGGCCGTCCTTATGCAAGAAATATTGCGCGAGCAAAAACATCGACGTCGTCCGGTAAACCGTTTCCTCGGCACTGGCCAGCGGCAAATGAAAATGCGCCATCGGTTTTAGAAACTCGGTATGCGGACAAGGACTGGTTGCCATGATCAAACCGAGGATGGAACTCAAGGCGCGCTGCAGCGTGGTTTCGCCGCTGACGCTACGCTCGGTGGTGACGACTTCCACCTTGACATTGGTATAGGAAACCAAGGTCCCGCTCCACTCGATCAACGAAATCAAATTGATCGCCACCGGGCAAAACGGCGAACGCTCGACCGACAACGGGCAGTTTTCGCACTGCTGGTAATCCAGCTTGCTCCAGAACGGCGGGGCCTCCGGCGGCGGCGCGACCAACGTTTCCGAACCCGCGTCGATCTCCAGCAGCAAATCCCGAGAACTGCCGTCCTCGAAGGTCAAGGTATATCGAAAAAAGTTGTTTTGCTTGTACACGGCCGCGAAAACCCTAACTATGATTATGTTATTGACGCAACGAGCCAACGACCCGCCTCCCTACGCCGATGAACGCCCAACCCGCCAGCATCCTGATCGTCGACGACGAACCCAACATCCTAAAAGCCCTGAACCGGCTGCTGCGCCCCTACCAGGTCGTATCCGCCGACAGCGGCGAGCAGGCGCTGGTGCTCGCCGGCAAGCAACCGTTCGATCTGGTGATCAGCGATTACCGGATGCCAGGCATGGATGGTATCAGTTTTTTAATGAAATTCATGGTTCTACAGCCGGACGCCGTTAGACTGATCCTGACCGGTTACGCCGACTTGGAAGCCACGCAACAGGCTATTAACGAGATTGGGGTATTCCGATTCTTGAACAAACCCTGGAACAACCACGAAATCGTCAACGCCGTCGAAAAAGGTCTGGAATTGAAACGGGTGTTGTTGGAAAACCGGCGACTGGCCGATCAGGTCCGCGACCAACAAACCCGCCTCGACCAGCAAGAGGCGATTCTACGCGCCCTGGAAGCCGAAGAACCCGGCATCACCAAGGTCAACTGGGGGCCCGACGGTTCGATTATTCTCGATCCCGCCGACCTGGACGACAACGAGCCGCTCAACGACTGGAAACGCTGAGCTTGGCCGCGCCAAGATTTCGCGTTCATTCCTGGTCCGAGGTCAAACCATTCCCCAAATCCAGCCACTGGGGATTCGGCTGCCAATTGGCGATCCAATCGGCCAAGCGCGCGGCCGGAATCGGTCTGGCAATACAAAAGCCCTGCGCCTGTTCGCAACGCAGTTTCAACAATTGTAAACCCTGCTCGACGCTCTCCACGCCCTCGGCCACCACCTGGCGGCGAAAGCTGCCGGACAGGTTGATGATGCCTTCGACGATCGCCAAGTCTTCGGGATCGCGCAAGATATCGCGGATAAAGGATTGATCGATCTTCAGCACTTCGGCCGGCAAGGCTTTCAAATAGGTCAACGACGAGTAACCGGTACCGAAATCGTCGAGCGCGAACGTGACGCCCATCTTCTGGCATTCGCGCATGACCTGGTAAACCCGGCCGATGTCGGCGAGCGCGGCGGTCTCCAGAATCTCCAATTCCAGACAAGAGGCCGGCAAGTCGGGGTGGTCGTTCAGATGCGCCGCCAAGCGCCTGGTGAAATCCTCGCGCAGCAAATGCCGCGGCGCGATATTGATCCCGATCTTGATCGTCAAGCCGTTTCGCCGCCATTCTTCCAGATGATCCAGCACGCTGCGCAAAACCCAATCGCCAATCTCGACGATCAAATCGCTGTTTTCGGCGACCGGTAAAAACTCTTGGGGCAATAACAGCCCGCGTTGCGGATGGCGCCAACGGATTAAGGCCTCGGCGCCGAGCACCTTGCCGGTGCGCATATTGACCTTGGGCTGAAAAAATAACTCGAACTCTTGGTTGCGCAAGGCTCGTTCGACATCGGCCAACGCCCTGCCTCGCTCGTGAGCGGCCTTATCCGACGCCGGATCGAACAAATTGTGACGATTCTTGCCGGCGTGTTTCGCGCCGTACATAGCTTGATCGGCATGCCGCAGCAAGGTATCGGCATCGGCGTCGTCATCCGGAAACAAGGTAAAACCGATGCTGGCCGACACCCGTAACGCCAGATTGTCGATCAAAAACGGCCTGGCCACCGCGGCCAAAACCCGCTGCAAAATTGATTCGCATTCGTCGCGATCGGGCAAGTCCAGCAACAGCAAAACAAACTCGTCGCCGCCGATCCGTGCCACGGTGTCGCCCGCCCGCAAGCATTCGGTTATGCGCCGGGCAATCGCAATCAACAGCTGATCGCCCAATTCGTGACCGTAACTGTCGTTGATCGGCTTGAAACCGTCCAGGTCCAAATAGCAAACCGCCATCTGCCGTCCCGAACGCCGGGTCTGGGCAATCCCCTGAGTCAGCCTATCGACCAGCAGCAAGCGATTGGGAATCCCGGTCAACGGATCGAAATGAGCGATTTGCTCCAAATCGTGCTCGTGGTTTTTCAACTGAGTGATATCGGCAAACAGACCGATGAAGTGGTGAATCGCGCCGTTCTGATCGCGCACCACCGAAATCGAACTGAGTACCGCGTAATGCCGGCCGCTCTTGTGCCGATTCCACAGCTCGCCATGCCAATAGTTTTGCTCCAACAACGTGTGCCACATCGTCTGGTAAAACTCGGCCGGCTGGCGGCCGGATTTCAGGACCCGCGGATTCAGTCCCAACACCTCGTCGCGCTGATAACCGGTGATTCGGGTAAACGACGCATTCACATCGATAATCAGATTGTCGGCATCGCTAATCACGATGCCGTCATGGGTGTGGGCGAACACGCTGGCCGCCAAGCGCTGCTCGGCCTCCCGCGCCAGCAGCGCCATCCGCAGGCGCTCCCGTTCCAGCAAATTATGAATCCGCAATCTGGCGACATTGATGTCGATGGGCTTGGTCAAATAGTCGGTGGCCCCCAAGGCCAGCCCGGCCATTTCGGTATTTTTCTCGTTGAGAGCCGTCACGAAAATGATGGGTATGTCCTTCAAGCCGGCATCCGCCTTAAAGCGCCGGCAGGTCTCGAAACCGTCCATGTCGGGCATCATAATGTCCAGCAATACCAAATCGGGTGGGTCGTCCTGAGCCAGCGCCAGACCTTTCGCGCCGGACGTGGCGATTTGAACCGAATATTCGTCCTGCAACGCCATGCCCAACAAGGCCAAATTGGCTGGCGTATCGTCGATCGCGAGGATTTTTAGTTGACGTTCGCTCATAGCGGACCGCTCCCGGTCGAGGTTTCGGCGCGCAAAGCCCGTAACCGGACCAGCGCCCGGTCGAAACTCATGTCGTTGATCGCTTGCCCCACCGCCAGAAACCGGTTTTGCAGCGGACTGCCTTGCAGCAACTGTTGTAAGGCCTGGTATTTGCCGACCGCGTTGAACAGATTTTTTTCCAATAGCCCATCCAGCTCATCCAACATAACCGCGATCCGCTCCGAGTCCAGTTGCACGGCGGATTCAGGCACGGTTGCCGCCGCTTCGACAGTGTGCCATCCGGGCAAAAACCGGGCGAGTTGGCCGTTCAAGGCGCTCAGCTCCAAGGGCTTGACCAATACGGCATCCATCCCGGCATCCAGACAACGCTGCCGATCTTCGGCAAAGGCATGACCGGTCAGCGCCACGACCGGCACGCGCCGGCCGCCTTCCCCAGCTTCCCTTTGCCGCAGACACCGGGTTGCTTCGTAACCGTCCATGTCCGGCATGCGGCAATCCATCAACACCAGATCGACAGCCTGTTCGGCCAGCACCGCGAGCGCGCGCCGGCCATCCTCGGCACTGATCAGCCTGACCCGCTGGTCGGACAACATCGCTTCGACGACCGCCCGATTGGTTTTATCGTCGTCGACGATCAAGATATTCGGTATCCGCCCATCGGTCGGCTCGACGAGTTGCCGGCGGGGTTCGCCGACCGACGGCATTGGATCGGCTGCCGGCTCGACCTCCGTCGGCTCGCCGCGCACCCGAAACCAAAAGCGGGCGCCCGAGCCCGCCGCGCTGTCGACGCCGGCGCATCCGTGCATCAGTTCGGCGAAACGCCGTACGATGGATAGCCCCAAGCCGGTGCCGCCGAATCGGCGGGCGGCACCGGTATCGATCTGAGTGAACGGCTTGAACAGCAGTGCTTGTTGCTCCGCCGGGATACCGATGCCGGTATCGCTGACCGAAAACTCCAATTCGGTAGCGCCGGTTTCGCCGGCCAGTTCCCGACCTTCGATCCGAATTTCGCCGCGCTCGGTAAATTTGATCGCGTTACTCAGCAAATTCGACAGCATTTGCCGCAAGCGCACCGGATCGAGCAAATAATGCCGGTCGGGCTCCGCCAGCCAATCGGCGTGTAGCGACAAACCTTTTTGGCGGGCGCTCTCGGCGTAAAGCTGACGCGTTTCTTCGATGATCACGGCCGGCGCGACGGCGACTTCCACCAATTCCAGCTTGCTGGCCTCGATTTTGGAAAGATCGAGGATATCGTTCAACAAGGCCAACAGGGTTTGCCCGGAGGTCAGTATGGTTTGGGCGTACTCCCGATGCTTCTCCGGATTGCCGCCCGGCAGGCTCAATAATTGGGCCATGCCCAGAATACCGTTCAGCGGCGTGCGGATTTCGTGCGACATCGTCGCCAGAAAGTTACTTTTGGCCCGGTTGGCGGTTTCGGCGACACGCGTCTTGATTTCGTTATTCAAGATCAAGGCCATATGCGAAAGAAAGGGTTGTAGATAGTCGCGCATTTGTGCCGAACCCAATAAATCGGTCATTTTGACGACGCCGATCAGTTCCTTGCCGACCAGCAACGGCATCACCCAAGTGCAGGCCACCGGCACCTCGGTACCGCGCAACAAAGTGTGCCGGGCGTCGCTGACGGATTCGATAAAGCGCTGGCTGCTAAAGGCTTCGGCGACCAGCGGGTCTCCGATCTCGGTCAACACGCAACGCTCGCCGAACAAATTGGCGTAATGGAGTTTGCCTTCGTCGAGATAGTAAATTTCCACATTGCTGCCGCCCAAGGTGCCGCAAAGCGCCGCCATCCAGCTTTCCAGCAAACTCTCGACGCCGGCGACGGTATTCAGCAATTCGACCATGTGCAACACCAAGTATAAATTGGCTTTTTCTTCGGATAACTTACGGACCCGCGCCTCCAGGTGCTCGATGCGCTGTTGCAGATGGCGAGGATCGGCCGCCGCTGTCATGATTCCTCGGCCAAACGGCGTTGAATGGCATCGGCCAATACTCCTTCCAGATGTTCCAGGCCAACGTCCCGCCATAGCAACGGCAAATCGACGAAACGGGCGGCCGCCTCGGCGGCCGACGTGAAGTCGCCGTTGCACGGCGTGCGCAAGGCCAGAATGTATTTGTGACTGCTATGAAAGATTTCCCGGACTACGTCCAGTTTGGTGCCGAAGCAGGCGGTAATCATCGGCTCCCAGGTCAACGCCCAATCTTCGACCAGAAAATACGCGCCCTTCTCCAGTTCTTGCATGAACGCCTCGTAGCCGAGCAGCATGACGATGCAATTTTGGCCGTGGGTCCGGCAGGTGTGGTGCTCATCCAGGAAATGCTCCATCAAGGGATGGCAACCGCCGTAAAACACCACGGTTTTTTCGCCGGCCTGTTCGCGCTCGGTCAAGGCCTGATTCAATTCGTCCGAAAGCCGATTGAGATAATTGTGCAGCGCCGAATCCAAAAAATAGGTATGCACGTTCCAGCGGTTCTTTTCGATCAGCAGATCCACTTCCTTGCGTAGGATGCCGCAGCCGACCATGGTCAGCGGCGGGTCTTGCTTGAGTTCGAAGCTTTTCATTCCAGCCTCCCGTATTCGAAAGCGGCATCGACCATCGCGCGGATGTTGGCTTCCGGCACCGCCAACGGCATCACACCGTTGCCGAACAGAAAATGGCCGCCGGGTTTGCCGATGTCGAGGATGCGCTTGACCTCGGCGCGGGTCTGTTCGGGCGACCAATGAATCATTTTGATGTCGTCGATGACGCCGCAGGTCAGGCCGCGCGCGCCGATCAGCCGCTTGGCTTCCGCCAGATCGGCCAACGGACTGATGTAGTGAGTGCGGATGTCCAACTCGTCGAACACCCAATCGATAACGTCGTTAAACGGCGCCATGCCGCAGTAATAGACCACGTTTTCCACACCGTCGGCCAGATCACTGCGCATCCAGGGCAGCACCAAGTTTTCGATCTGCTTGCGGCTAACGAAGGCCGGCGAGCCGAACGGCGTCGAATACACCAATACGTCGGCCCCGGCGGCGCGGAGAGCGGCGATTTCCTGGCGGAAGAATGCCGAACACTTACTCAGCAATTCATCGCGCAGATCGAAGGGGCCCAGCAAAAACAACTCCAGCCACTTGTCCATCCCCATCAAGATGGCCGGCAAGGTGGTCGAGGCGGTGATGTACGCGCAAATCGGATGAGTCCCTCCCACTTCGGTACGCAAAATCCGCAAGCAATCCGCCATGGACTGCCAGGCCGGTAGCAAGGTGATGTCGGCCGGCACCTCGAATTTAGCGATGTCGTCCAAATTCTTAATCACGAAATCGGCGACATTGGGCACGCCGTCGTCGGCGAACAATATTTCCCGGCAACCCAACAACTCGGCTTCCTTGCCAACGTAATGCAAACTCCACACGTTGTCGTGGCCGTACAATTTCAACAGCCGCAGTTGCGCCTCGGCCACCGCCCCGCCGTCGGCGAAATAATCCTTAGCCCGCATGCCCAGCAGACCCGCGCCGTGGTCTAACAGATTACAGAACACCGGGATACGCGGCGCCGGTTCGCCGGCGATCGCGGCGGCGAGAATTTGCGACGGGGTCATGGCTTCACCTCCCGAATCAAATCGACGATGACCTTCGCGGCGGTCACCCCGTCGGGCGCCCAGGCATCGGCGCCGACCTTGATGTACAACGCCGGGTCGAAGCGGTAAGGCGCTCCGCCCACCGCCAATTTAATCCGGCGTTCCAAGCCGCGTTCCTTCAGCAAGGCCCGCACCCGCGTGCTGCCTTTCTCGCCGGTCGCGGTGTGTACCATCATCGCGGAAATCGCAATCACCTGCGCGTCTTCCTCGACCGCGGTATCGACGAATTTTTCGGCGCTGACGTTGGTGCCTAAATCGACGACATCGACCATCAGCGACTTCAAGCAACCGCTGACGATGCGTTTGCCCAAGGAATGCAGATCGCCGTAAGCCGCGCCGATGACGACCCGGCCTATCATTTCCGGCGGTTTCCGGAATTTTTCCAGCATGCGCTCGGTCACGTCGGCGGCGATCTGCGCGGTCATGAAATGCTGAGCCAGATTGGCGTCCGGATCTTTTTCGATGATTTCCATCATCTGTTCGACGGCCGGAATCACCAGTTTGAAGACCACGTCCTCGGCACTGAGTCCTTGTTCCAACGCTTGATTGACGACAGCGAAAGCCCCTTGTTTGTCGGTTTCGAAAACCGCCTCGTTGTAAGACTTGATGTAGGATTCCAGATCCATGATCGCTCCTAATTGGGCATCGGGCATAAACGCAGATGGTCGATAAAACGCGCTTCGTAAGCCGGGGAATCGCCCAGATTGACGACACCGGCCCGCGCCAAAATGGCCTGCAGCCGCGATTCGCCCCGAGCATCCAACAGCAATTGCTCGCATCCGGCCAATCCGGCATTCGCCATAATTTTAGTGCGTTCCGCCGACAATGCCGGCAACAAACCGACCCGAACCGCGTGATGCAAATCCAGATGCCGGCCGAAGCTGCCGCAAATCCACAGCGTGGCCAGATCGGCGAGCTCCAATCCGGCATCGGCCAACAGTTGCGCCATCGCGGCGGCGGCCGACGCCTTAGCGCGTTGAAAGGCATCGATATCGCCAGGGAAGATCGCGGTGCGCGGCACGGCCGGATCGAGGCGAAAGCCTTCGACCGGCGGCGCTTCGGCAAACCGCCCGGAGGGCTTGAGCAACCCGGCGTCCAACAACAATGCGATCGCGTCGATAAAACCGCTGGCGCAGAAACCGCGCGCCGGCCGGTCGCCCAGGGTATGCCATTGCCAGCCTTGTTCATCCTTGGCCACGCGAGCGATCGCGCCGGGCTCCGCCGACACGCCGTTACGCAAACCGACGCCTTCGAAGGCCGGCCCGCCCGGCACCGACGTGACGGTCAAGCGGTCACCGTCCCACAAGGCAATTTCGGTATTGGTCCCGAAGTCGGCCAACATCATCGGCTCGGCCTGCTCGGTGATGCCGGTGGCCAGCACGTCGGCCAACAAATCCGAACCGATAAAGCCGGCCAGCGGCTGCACGATACGAATATCCGCCGCCGGCGTGCGCCAGTCGCGACGCCAGACATCAAGATCGTTCGGCAGGCAGGCAATCGGCCGCCGCCAGTTCTCCGGCCGATAGAGCTTGTCGCCGTCGCCGCCGCAAATCAGCGTCAGCATCGCGGTGTTGCCGACGATGACCGCTTTACCGAGTTGGGCCAGAATCGGCGTGATTTCGCCCAAGTCCCGGCTCAGAATATCGCGGATACCGTCCATCACCGCGTCTCGGGCCAGCCGGCCTATCGGCCGATCCGCGCCGTCGCGGCTTTCCGCATCCAGCCGGGTCAACACGTCCGCGCCGACGGCGATTTGCGGATTGACGCCGATGCGGGTGCCGATGCGCCGGCCGGATTGGCGGTCCCAAAACGACAAGCGGATATGGGTGGTCCCCAAATCGACCGCGACAGCGTAACGGCCGCCGCTAAGCTCGGGATCGCCCGGCCAGCGGTCGCACCCGTCTTCGTCCAGCGCCAACCAAACCGACGCGGGCGCCGGGTTGTCCAGATACAGTTCGCCCGGTCCGCGCGGCCACAACTGGCAGGCCAAGCGCACGCCGGCTTCCCGTTCCTCGCGGGGAATTTTTTGATATTCGGCCAAAGTCGGCGGATTGAAGTCGCCGCTCACGATCCGTATCAAGCACGCACCGCAGGTTCCCAAGCCGCCGCAAGCCGCGCGCACTCTCAAACCGGTGGCGTCCAGCGCTTTTCGCACCGAAATATCGCCGGTCAACGCTAACGTCAGTCGCTGGTCGGCGCTGGCGATCGTCACAGGCCAAACCGGCGGGGTTTCCAGGGATTGATCCGCCAAAACCGCTCTCCAGTAAATTGCCATCCCTGAAAAAGCCTTCCACCAGCCGGCCGGAGACTCTCTCGGCCAGGCCTCAACCACTAACCCGAAAGTCCTGTGTTTGACCGAGACCTTGAACTGCCGCCGATCGGCTAACCAATCTACTATAGTCCGAAAACCGGCCTCCGACCGCCGAAACGCTCGCCCCCACCCACCAGCGGACGACTCGTTCTCCGGAAAATATGTGGATTGCGTGGCGCTGATTCGTTTGATCCAATAGGAGACCTGAAACTTGACCGGCATGGCCGATCGGGCCGGCCAACGCTATACCAGTCGCGGCGCATTTTGCACAATCCAGCAAGAGCGCGACGTGGCCTATACCGCTCGGCTCGCCCGCTCGCCGCCGCGGCCCCTGCGTAAATGAACCGCCGTCCCTACGGAATTTGAACACTGTTGCCCCACATGGCCTTATCGATAGACGACATTAGCGGGATCTACTTCTGCGCGCGACCGCAACTCCAGCAATTTCTGGTGCGGCGCGTGCAGTGCCCGGATACCGCCGCCGAGCTGCTGCAAGAAGTGTATTTGCGCCTGCCGCACCTGAAACCGCCGCCGCAAACCGAAGGCGAGGTTCGTGCCTGGCTGTATCGAGTGGCCGGCAATCTGTCGATAGACCACATCCGCGCCGAAAGCCGCCACGCCGAGTTATTGGAACGGTTTTGCGGCGACGCCGGCGAAGAAGACGTGACGGCCGCGCCGGACCACGTCGCGATGTTCTGCGAGGAAATTCAACGGGTCCAGGCGCTATTGGCGCAACTACCGCCGCGTTGCGCGCAAATCCTGCGGCTGAATCGGCTGGAAGGCTTGACCTACGCCGAAGTCGGCGCCCACCTGGGTATTTCCCGCAGTCTGGTCGAGAAAGAGATGGTGAAAATCCTGGACCATTTGCGCGCGGGGCTGGACGACGAGGACGAGGCGTGATGAATCGGCCGCCAAAATATGTGCCGCAACGTTGGTTGGTTCGTTATTGGGGTATCCACTTCGCTCAAGGTAAGGCCTATGTCTAGCTCCGATACCCACCGCCCAAACC
>NZ_LUUK01000185.1 GCF_001644025.1 Methylomonas koyamae | reverse complement strand
AGGCCAGCGGCAGCCGCAAGGCTACGGCCGAGCGGTTGGGAATCAGCCCGCGCACCTTGCGTTATAAAATTGCCCGGATGAAGGAGGCCGGGGTGTTGGTTCCTTGTTAAAAATTGGCTTGAAATCTGCTTGTCCGATATAAAATCACCAGCGAGTCATTTTTATGTCAGATATGAATATCAACCAAGTCCTGGCTCAAATGCGGACCATGTCCATCGAAGCCGGCGGCAAACCGCCGGTTGGCGACAATTCCGGCGATTTCGCCGCGATGTTGAAGCAATCGATCGACTCGGTGAACCGCACTCAGCAAACCGCCAACGACATGGCGCAATCCTTCGAAATGGGCAAGCCGGACGTTAGTCTGGCCGAGGTGATGATCGCCTCGCAAAAAGCCAGCGTATCGTTCCAGGCCATGCTGCAAGTCCGCAACAAACTGGTCGATGCCTACAAGGACGTTATGGGCATGTCCATGTAAGCTGCTATGCTGTGAGCCATGAGCGAAATAGACCGAAACCTACCGAT
The DNA here is from genome assembly GCF_001644025.1 of Methylomonas koyamae. Lineage (GTDB taxonomy): Bacteria > Pseudomonadota > Gammaproteobacteria > Methylococcales > Methylomonadaceae > Methylomonas > Methylomonas koyamae_A. The sequence continues at coordinate 31,042 of NZ_LUUK01000185.1, read as the reverse complement.
GGAAAGCGCGTTGCCGATGGTGACGACGGACAAGGGCAGAATGCAGACGGCGTTGAGAAGCCTGAGCAAACTGCCGCTGTCCAACCAATTGGGCTTGATGTTGGGCCTGGCCTTAAGCGTCGCTATTGGGGTTGCCGTCGTGCTCTGGTCGCAGGAGCAACATTACGACTTATTGTTTCCGGCAGTCGCCGAAAAAGATGCCACCGAAATCCTCGATGCGTTGACCAAGCTAGGCGTCGAGTATAAGGTCGAGACCGGTACCGGAACGATCATGGTGCCGGCCGAAAAAGTCCGCGAAGTCAAGCTCAAGCTGGCCGCGCAAGGTCTGCCGCGCAGCACCAGCCTCGGTTACGAGTTGCTCGACAAGGACAACGGTTTCGGCGCCAGCAAAAACGTCGAACAGATGCGCTTTCAGCGGGCCTTGGAAGGCGAGATTGCGTTGACCGTGCAAACCATCCAAAACGTCAAATCCGCCAAAGTGTTGTTGGCGATTCCGGTACAGTCGGTCTTCGTCCGCGAACGTAAAAAACCCAGCGCTTCGGTCGTGGTCGAGCTGTATCAGGGCCGCAGCTTGGAAAAGGAACAAATCGAAGCCATCGTCCACTTGGTATCGTCCAGCGTGCCTTTGATGGAGCCGGGCCAAGTCACCGTCGTCGATCAAAAAGGCCGTTTGCTGAACAGCAAGGAAACCTCGGAGGACATGTCTCTATCCAGTAAGCAGTTCGATTACAAGCGCAATCTCGAGGAGCATCTGCGCGGGCGGATCGAGAATATTCTGACGCCGCTGGTTGGCGGCGACGGCATGCGGGCGCAGATTTCCGCCGACGTCGATTTCACGGTGACCGAAAAAACCCAGGAAATGTTCAACCCCGATCTGCCGGCGCTGCGTAGCGAGCAAACCCAGGAAGACAAAAACTCGCAATCCAAGGTACAAGGCGTTCCGGGCGCGTTATCCAACCAGCCGCCGCCGACAGGCGTGGCGCCGGAAGTCGCCAGCGGCCAGGAGAAAACCGAAACCAGCGGAGAAACCGGTTCCACCAGCAAAAGCGCGACCCGCAACTACGAACTCGATAAAACCATTACCCACACGCGGCTCGCGACCGGCGCGTTGCGGCGACTGTCGGTGGCGGTCGTCGTCGATAACAAAAAGGTCGCTCAGGCGGACGGACAATTCGGCCAACTGCCGTATTCCCAAGAAGAACTCAACCAATTACGTGATTTGGTCAAGCAGGCGGTGGGCTTCGACAACAGTCGCGGCGATCAGGTCACTGTCACTAACGTGGCTTTCAAAATGCCGGAAGCGCTGGAAGAAGTGCCCAGCGAACCGTTCTGGCAACAAGCTTGGTTTGGCGGTAGCATGCGGCAATTGGCGGCCGTGCTGGTGGTGCTGATGTTGATTTTGGGTGTGCTGAGGCCGGCGGTGCGGACCTTGATCGCCAAGGAAGCGCAAATCGAAGCGTTGGAAGAGGCCAAGGCCATTGCCGAGGCGTCCGGGGGTATCGTGCGCTTCGACGAAGAAGGCCGGCCGGTGCCGGTCGCCGTCAAGGTCGATGAAGAAACCGGCGAGGTGCGGACGATCACGACCGGCGCCGAGGATTTGTTGCTGCTGGAAGCCCCGCAAAGCTACGAAAAAAGGCTGGAATACGTGCAAAAACTGATAGACGAAGATCCCAAACTGGTCGCCCAAGTCATCAAAACCTGGTTGAAGGACAATGGCTGAGGATCCCAATGACCTATCCCATGCCCAGCGCGCCTCGCTGCTGCTGCTGGCCGTCGGTCAGGACCGGGCGGCGACGGTACTGCGCCACATGGGACCCAAGGAAGTGCAATTGATCGGCTCGACGATGGCGCAACTGGGACCCATCAGCTCGGGGATGGTGGATCAGGTCTTGGAAGAGTTCATTATTCAGATCAAGAACGAAACCGGCCTGGGTTTGGATTCCGACGAATACATCCGGGCGATGCTGACCAACGCATTGGGTGCCGACAAGGCCGGCAGTATCATCGACCGGATTTTGTTGGGCGCCAACAGCAAGGGTATCGAGCAGCTCAAATGGATGGATACCCGCTCGATCGCCGACTTGATCCGTCTCGAACATCCGCAAATCATCTCGATCATTTTGTCCTTGTTGGACGCCGATCAGGCGGCCGATGTGCTGACGATGCTGCCGGAAAACATGCGTTCCGACATTCTGATGCGCATCGCCACGCTGGAAGGCGTGCAGCCCGCGGCATTGCGCGAGCTGGACGATATCATGGAAAAACAATTGACAGGCAGCGAAGGCGTCAAGTCGTCGCAAATCGGTGGTATCGACGCTGCCGCCAATATTCTCAATTTCATCGAAAGCACGGTCAGCGATCCGATGATGCAAGACATCAACGAAGCCAATTCCGATCTGGCTCAACGCATTCAGGACAAAATGTTCGTATTCGGCGATTTGGTCAACGTCGACGACCGCGGCATTCAAACCCTGCTACGCGAAGTTTCCACCGACCAATTGCTGTTGGCTTTGCGCGGCGTGGACGGCGCCTTACGCGACAAGATTTTCGCCAACATGTCCCGCCGCGCGGCGGAAATGCTGCGCGACGACCTCGAAGCCGCGCCGCCGGCTCGCCTCAGCGAAGTCGAAGCCGCGCAAAAAGACATCCTGGCGATCGCCAAACGCTTGTCCGACGCCGGGGAAATTTCGTTAGGCGGCGGCGGCGGCGATGAATTCGTCTAAGGGCAATAAATTCTCCGACGCCGAGCTGCAAGCGCTGAATCGCTGGACCGATTTGCAGGATTTCAGCGCGCCGCGCTCCGAACCCGTCGATGTCAAGGAAGCCACGGAAACCTTGACGGTCGATCAAATCGAAGCGATCCAAAAACAGGCTTACGCGGAAGCCTACGCGCAAGGTCGGCAACAGGGCATGGAAGAAGGGCGCGAGATTGGCTTGGAAGAGGGACGGCGGCAGGGTTACGAAGACAGCCTGCACTTGCTGCAAAAGCAGGCCGCCGAACTGAATGTGCTGCTCGAAGCCTTGAGCGAGCCGTTTCGAACGCTCGACGCCGCCGTCGAAGAAGAATTGGTCAAACTGGCCTGCGCGATAGCCGGCCAATTAGTCCGCCGCGAACTGAAAACCGAACCCGGCGAAGTCGTCGCGGTGGTGCGCGAAGCCGTCAAGGCCCTGCCGCTAGCCTCGCAAAAAATTACCGTCAATCTGCATCCCGAAGACGCGGCGTTGGTCAGAACCGCGCTGAGTCTGGACGAAAGCATGCCGCCTTGGTGTTTGCGGGAAGACCCCTTGCTTAGCCGCGGCGGTTGTACCGTCGAAACCGAAGTGTCCAGCGTCGATGCCAGCGTCGAAACCCGCTTGGCCGCCGTGATCGCCACGGTCTTGGGCGGCGAACGCCGCCAAGACACTCAGCGATGATCCCGACGCCGGACCGTGGACGGTTGTGGTTGGCACGTTTGCAACCATATCGGCAACGTTTGCTCGAGCCGCCGCCGTTAATCGTCGAAGGCCGCTTGACCCGAATGGTGGGGCTGACTTTGGAAGCCGAGGGTTGCCGAGCCTCGATCGGCTCGCTGTGCCGCGTCGTCACCAAGTCCGGCAAAGTCATTTCCGCCGAAGTCGTCGGCTTTTCCGGAGCCCGCTTGTTTTTGATGCCGACCGGCGATACCCACGGCCTGGAGCCGGGGTGCCGGGTGATTCCGCTCGGGCAGGACAGCCTGGTCGGCGTCGGGTTCGGCTTACTTGGCCGGGTGCTGGACGGCGCCGGTCAGGCGCTGGACAACAAGGGACCTTTGATCACCGATGCCAAGGTCTCGCTGGCCGGCGTGCCGATCAATCCGCTGACCCGTAAACCGATCCGCGAAGCCCTGGACGTCGGCGTCAGAGCCATCAATTCGATTCTCAGCGTCGGCCGCGGCCAGCGGATGGGCTTGTTCGCCGGCACCGGTGTCGGTAAGAGCATCCTGCTGGGCATGATGACCAAATTCACCAATGCCGACATCGTCGTCGTTGGCCTGATCGGCGAGCGCGGCCGGGAGGTGAACGAATTTGTGTTGAAGATCCTGGGCGAGGAAGGCTTGAGCCGCGCGGTGGTGGTGGCGTCGCCGGCCGACGATTCGCCGCTGATGCGGGTGCATGGCGCGCTATTGGCGACCGCGATCGCCGAATATTTTCGCGACCAGGGCTTGAACGTGCTGCTGTTGATGGATTCGTTGACCCGCTATGCCCAGGCTTACCGCGAGATCGCGTTGGCCATCGACGAGCCGCCGGCCACCAAGGGTTATCCGCCGTCGGTATTCGCCAAATTGCCGCAGTTGGTGGAGCGGGCCGGCAACGGCGACGAAGGTGGCGGCTCGATCACCGCGTTTTACACCGTGCTGGCCGAGGGCGACGACACCAACGACCCGATCGCCGACGCGGCTCGCGGCGTGTTGGACGGGCATATCGTTTTGTCGCGGGCGCTGGCGGACTCGGGCCATTATCCCGCCATCGACGTCGAAGCGTCGGTTAGCCGGGTGATGCCGGATATTGTGGATAACGAACACATGCGCATGGCTCGCGATTTGCGGCGTTTGTATTCCACTTACCAGCAAAACCGCGACTTGATCAGCGTCGGCGCTTACCGGCCCGGCGCCGATCCGCGCATCGATCAGGCGATCGAGCGCAATCCGGCCATCATGGCGTTTCTGCGGCAAGACATGGACGAATCGGTCGATTTGAGTCGTAGCATCGACGAGCTGGCGCAATTGCTGGGCGGCCGATGAAAAAATCTCAGCGCCTGAATGTCATCGTCGATTTATACGTTCGCCAGGAACGCGAAGCGTTGGAGGCGATGGGCACCAGCCAGCAACGGCTCGCCGATCAGCAAAATCAGCTCGATCAACTGGTTCAATATCGGCTGGAGTATTTGCAGCGTTTCGAGGCACGTCAGCGGGCCGGGATTAACGTTGGTCAGTTGCTGGAGTTTCGAGCGTTCGCCGACAAGCTGGACGGGGCGATCGAAGGTCAGCGCCGCCAGGTGCTGCAATGCGAAAGGGATTTGCAAAAAGCCCGTGGACTTTGGGAACAATGCCATCAGCGCACTAAAAGTTTGAAGCGCGTCAAGGAATTGGCGGCCGTCGACGAAGCGAAAACCGAACAAAAACGCGAGCAAGCCGAGCAAGACGACCGGGCAGCTCGCTCGCGCCGCGACGATGGCACGGGACGTGCTTAGATCGATGATATAGTCCGAGGAGTGGCGCCATGAATATTCAAGGTTTCAATTTGGTTTCGTTGTTGGCCGGCACCGAAAATGCCGCCGGTTTGAACGGTTTGAACGGTTTATTTTCCGGCGAAGGCGGTGCGGCCGGGTTTTCCGATACGCTGATGCGGCAGTTGACGGCCTTGCAGCAGGCCATGGCATCCGGCGGCGCAAGCACCGCTGGCGATTTGTCGTTGCCGAGCCAAGTTTCGGGCAGCGAAGGCCAGGTGATCGACGGGCAAACCCTGCAAAACTTTGCCGCGTTATTCGGCAAACGCTTGCCGGCTACCACGGTCGGTCAAGCCGGCGGAGCGGATTCGGCCAAATCCGAAATCGATCTGGACGACACCTTGCAGGCTTTGGCCGAGGTGCTGCAATCGTTGCAAAGCCTTGAGGCCGCTGCGCCGGCCTCGCCGGAAGCCGCTCAAGCAACGCCGGTCGCCGAGATCGACACGTCTACCGAGCAAAGCCACGATTCCGAGATCCGTAACTTGACCGAGCAGTTACAAGCCGCGCTGGACGCCGCTGGCGTTACCAAGGTGCCGGCGGCTAAGGTGGCGGAGCTTGGTTCTCAAACCTCGGCGGAGGTTTCTACCCAGACCGCCGCGAGGGTTTCCGCCCAGACTGATGAGCAAGTGGCCAGCGCCTTACAAACCGCTTCGGCGATAGGTCAGGAACGCCAGCCCGCCAAATTGCAAACCGCGGCCGGCCGAGATGCGTTGCTGGCAACGTTGACCGGTGACGACGCCAAGAATTTGACGGCCTCGGCGGCGACCAGCATCGGTTCCACCGCGGGCTCCGAAGCCGCGACCGGTAACGCCGGCGGGCAGACCGGCAACAACGAGCAAGCGCCCCAGCAACCGTCGTCGGACAGCGGTCTGTCCGCCGTTAAAGTGTCCGCCGAAAGTGGCGATAGCGCCGACAGTCGCTGGTCGCGGGTCGCGGCGGATGTGGGCCAATTGAATAGAGTCGCGGCCAATGCAGGCCCGCTGCCTGAAGCCACTGTGATTGGACGGCCGGTCAACCACCCGGAATGGAATGCCGAGCTCGGTCAGAAATTGTTGTGGATGCACAATCAGGCGGTACCGTCGGCGGAAATTCGCTTGAATCCCGAACATTTAGGACCGATTTCGATCAAGATCGATGTCAATCAAGATCAGGCCAACGTCACGTTTACCACCCAGCACGCGGTGGTCAAGGAGGCGATCGAGGCGGCGATTCCCAAGCTCAGGGAGATGCTGGGCGGTCAAAACTTGAATCTGGCCGATGTCAGCGTGTCGCAGCAACAGTCCGAGCAACGCTCGGGCCGCGAGGGTTTTCAAATGGCCGGCGACCAACAGCGTGGGCGGCAGGGTCAAGCTTCCGGGCAGGAGGTGTCGGTTGCCGACCCGGTCATCGACGAAATCGAGACCGGGCGAGCGATCGCCAGCAATGGCTTGCTGAGCTTGTTTGCCTAAGCCAATACGGTAAACCGCTGGCAGAGGATGCGCCAGCCGAGCCGCGAGCAGGGATACCCCTTTACTAATTAACCAACGCTGGACCGCGAACTGGTCGTTCCTCGCGGATCTATTCCGATCGCCGCGCCACCTGATTGCCTATCGAGTGGCCGAGAAAGAAACCGGCGCGCTGCTGGGGCCGGCCAAGCTTTGCTTGATTTTGCGCGCCAGCGCGGCAATCGCGTGCTCGGTGACGCTGGAGTGGTTGCCTTTCAGTTCGATGTCGTAGCGGGCCAGAATTTGCCGGTTGCGAGTATCGACCAGATATGCCCAAAGATAGGACACCAAAAAGCTGGGTTTGCTGTGTTGGGCGACGACGATCCAGTCCGCGCCTTGGGCTTTGCCCAGATCGGCGGCCAGATCCGGATGGTGGAATAAATAGCCGAAGCCGGCGTTCGCCGAGGTCAAGGCCGCGTCCGCGACGCGCTCGCCGAGGTAAGCGCCGTCGCGGGACAGCGCGGCGATCAACAGCGGCGCCATCGACGCGGTACGCTGTTTTTCTTGCGGCGTATTCGGCAGCGAGGTAATGTCGTTTAGCTCGAAAGCGGGGATCGCGATGCGCGGCGCGGCCGGGGTTGGGCCGGCGATCAACCCGACTAGAACCAATAGCGGTTTCAGCAATGTTTTAGTCATGATTATCTCCTAGTGATCAATTACTTCGGTTGACCCTCGGGCATGAAAATCGGCGATTCGGCAGCAGCTCTAGCCGCGATTGGCGGCATGCCGACATCGGCGGCAGCGCTACCGGCCTCTATTTCCACCCACCGGACGATTTGGTACCCGCCAGCTAGGAGGCGATCGTCCTTCGCGAAGGTGGTGCCAGATTACGCCGCCCGGCCCAGCGGATCAGCCGAGATTTGCCCGGCCGATTCGGGCAATTTGCCCGCCGGGCGGCACTTGCTAGGCAGCTCGGGATGGGCTGCTTACAATGAGGCCATCCGTTTTTCCAGGCATGCTCGATGAATTTGAAGTGGCATTTGTTATCCCGCATCGCGATCGCGGCGGTACTGTGTTTGTTGGCGATGTCGTATTACGCGCTGCGACGCAGTGCCGGGCAAGTCGATGCCTTGGTGGATGCGAGCGCCGATTCGCTGGCCCGCCAATTGGATTACCAATTACTGATGGGCCGTTCAGGCTATCCGTCGGCAGCCGGGTTTCCGGATTTCGAGTTGTGGAAGCAAACCAGCCGAGTGCCGGGCTTGTGCGTCGGTTTCGAGACGCCGGACGGCCGCGTGGTGCGCCATGTCTGCACTGGTGCCGCGTTAGCGGCGGCGCAGTGGCCGGTTTGGTTCGACGTGCTGTACCGGCGCGGTTTCGGCGCGGAGCCGGTTGGGCGTCGCGAGGTCGGTTTAAACAGCGCTTTGCAAGGCACGGTGGTTGTAGAAGCAGGCGCGGAGTTGACCGTGGCGCGTGCTTGGGCGACCTTGACCGATCTGGCCGAATTGTCGGCGCTGACGGTGCTGACGATTTCCGGACTGGTCTATCTGGCGGTTGGCCGGGCGTTGCGGCCGGCCGGTGACGTGGCGGCCGGTTTGGCGAGACTGGCGCGCGGCGAGCTGGACTATCGCTTGCCGGAATACGCCTTGCTGGAATGGCGTTTGATTGGCGCGGCGATCAACCGCTTGGCGGACAGTCAGCAACGTTTGCTGAGCGAGCGCCAGCGCTTGGCGGCGCGCTTGCTGCAAGTGCAGGAGGATGAGCGCCGTCATCTGGCCCGCGAACTGCACGACGATTTCGGCCAAGCCCTGGCCGCGATTAACGCGGTCAATGCGGCGATCGCCCAAACCGCTCGTCGCGACTGTCCGGAACTGTTGGCCGAAACCGAACGGATTGCTCGCTACACACGGGGGTTACATGACGGATTGCGCGGCTTGACGACCCGACTGCGGCCGGCGGAATTGGACGAGCTGGGGTTGGCGGCCGCGCTGGCTGCCTTGATACGGTCCTGGCAGCGGCCGGCCGCCAACCACACCCGTTACGCGCTAAAAATAGACGGCGACTGCCGGCTTTTGACGGCGGATGCCGCCACCGCAGTGTATCGCTTGGTGCAAGAGGGTATCAACAATATCGCCAAGCATTCGGGTGCCGGTCAGGCCGAGATTTGCTTGACGATCGCCGAGCGCGCCGAATTGACGATTAGCGACGACGGATGTGCCGAAGGCCTACCGTTTGCGGACGGCCCCGGCATTGGCTTGGTAGGCATGCGCGAGCGGGTGACCGCGCTGGGCGGTCGGTTCGAGTTGGTCGTGCGCCAACCGCACGGACTGCGGGTGCGGGTCAGTCTGCCCTTGCCGGAACAGGCGGTCGAATGAACGGCGCGGCGATTCGCATCCTGCTGGTCGATGATCACGCCATCGTTCGCGAGGGGTATCGCGCCTTGCTGGCCAAGCAGCCCGATATGTTGTTGGTGGCCGAAGCCGGCGATGCGGCGACGGCTTACGGCTTATTCCGGGACGTCGCCCCCGACGTGGTCGTCACCGATTGGAGCTTGCCCGGCCAAAGCGGCTTGGAATTGATCGGCCGGATTCGCCAGCGCGATGCCCGCGCCAAAATCCTGGTATTCAGCATGCATCAGAATCCGGCGTTCGCTTGGCAGGCCTGTCGGGCCGGCGCGTTGGGCTATATCGGTAAAAACGAGGACCCGGAAACGCTGTTGCAAGCCATCCGCGATGTGCGGCGGGGCCGTCACGTATTGAGCGGCAGCGTGGCCCAAGCGTTGGCGATGGAAAAACTCGGCGGCGAGGGCTGGGCCTTGGAAGCCTTGACACCGCGCGAATTCGAAATTTTGCGTTTATTGGTCGCGGCGCGAACGCCGGCACAGATCGCGAAACTGCTCAATATCAGCGTCAAGACCGTTTGCAATAGCCATTACCTGATCAAGCGTAAATTGGGCGTCGGCAGCGACATCGAGCTGACCCGGCTGGCGATCAAGCTCAATGTCGTCGATTTGCTGGAGTTGACCGATCCCAACGAACCGGAACGCGACACCTAGCGGATTTGGCCCGGTGCGATCAGTCTAGCGCTTGACCGGCTTCGTCGAAGCTCAGTACCGTGATCTCACCGTCCACGTCGGTGATTTCCGCTCGGCTCAACGTGCCGTTACCGTGATAGCTATATTGATGGCGCAGTTCTACGTCGCCGTAAACCAGTTTTTCCAGCAGCAATAGCCGTTCGTCGCCGTCGAAAAAGCCGCGAAAGTAGGTGTTGCGGTTTTCCAGATGGCTTGCGTCGGGCAGTTCGTTAACCAGTTTCAGCGGCAGCTTGACGCCGCTGTAGCTGATGAAATAGCGACAGGCGCAGTTTTCCAATTCCACGGTGGGTTTCCTCGTTATTTTTTGAAAGCCTAATTTCCGCAAGTTTTGTGCCGAAATTAATCCGGCGCATAGACGAGTCCACGCGCTGAGCCGGGTTGGCGGGTAAAACCGCGCTTACGCCAAGGGCTTGATCGTTGAGTTGTCGCTATTCCAACGGCTCTCGCCGGATTAAGCCCGCAAAGTCTGTGGTAAATCGTTCGCGCCGGCCATTGATTGTCGGTTTTGCGACAATCGGCGCCGGCCCAGCCGCGTTGCGTTCGCCGCTAACCAGCGATTTCGGGCGGCGGAGCAGGGTGGCTTCGTTTTTGCTTGATGCTGGTTTTCACTCGTTCAGCATTTATGAAGTTGTTATTGGACTGGTCGTCCTACCGCAATGCCGGCATGGGCGATGCCTACGCCGACATCCCCAAGCACGGTGCCGATTTTGCCAAGGCGATCGCGGTTTGCATCGGCAGCAAGCAATGCCAGCAGCAGGCCGACAAGGGCGTGATGTGCCCGAGCTTTCGGGTTAGCGGCAATCCGGATTTGTCGCCGGGCGGACGGGTCAAGTTGCTGAAAGCCGCGCTGAACGCCGACGACGCGGAAGCGCTGTTCGATCCTGCCTTGGTCGCCGCGATGGATCTGTGCGTGGCCTGCAAGGGTTGCAGGCGCGAATGCGAAAACGAAGTGGACATGGCGGCGATCAAGGCCGAATTCCTGGCTCAGCAAGCGGCCCGGCGCGGCCTGCCGTTGCGCCGCCAATTGTGGGGGCATCTGCCCAAATTACTGAAGTGGCCGGTGCTGCGTCGGTTGATCGCGTGGCGCAACCGTTCGCCGCTGTTGGCCAAACTGGCGCAATCGGTGTTGGGCATTAGCGCCAAGGCGGAATTGCCGCTGCCGGCCGAGCGTCCGTTCCAAGTGCCGCGACAATCCAGTTTGGTCCTGCACCCGGAGTTGAGCGACCGGCAAGTCGTGTTACTGGTCGACACCTTCAATTACTACTTTAACCCGGCCTCGGCCGAGGCGGCAAAAAATTTGCTGGCGGCGGCCGGCTACCACGTCCATGTCGCGGCACCGTCCCCCACCGACAAAGACCAGCGGCCACTATGTTGCGGGCGCACCTATTTTTCCAACGGCATGCTGGACCAAGCTCGCGCCGAAGCCCGCCGGATGCTGGCCGCGTTGAGCGAGCATATCGACGCCGGCCGCGCCATCGTCGGTCTGGAGCCGTCCTGTATTCTGAGTTTACGCGACGAGTACCTGAAACTGGGTTTGGGCGAATCGGCCCGTAACTTGGCCGAAAAAGTCGTACTGCTGGAAGAGTTTATCGTCCGCGAGCAAAGCGCCAAGCGCTGGAATCTGGTTTTTCAAGCGATCCCGAGTCAACCGCGGGTGCTGCTGCACGGTCATTGCCACCAGAAAGCGGTCGGCTCGATCAAGTCGGTCCGCAAAATTTTGAAGCAAATTCCCGGCTTGTCGTTCGAACTGATCGAGTCGTCCTGTTGCGGCATGGCCGGTAACTTCGGCGTCGAAGCCGAACATTACGACGATGCCCAGGCGATGGCCGAACTGGCCTTGTTCCCGGCGCTACGCGCAGAGCCCGATGCGCTATTGGTCGGCAGCGGATTTTCCTGCCGCGAACAAATTGTTGGCGGCGGCTTCGCCAAGCCGCTGCATTTGGCCGAATTGCTGTGTTTGGCGTTACCCCAACCGGACGGAGAGGCTAGCACCGGTTGAGTGGAGCAGAAGCCGGCTAATGTTTGTGAAAGAGCTTGCGTTCGTGAGATTGAAAAAGGTGGGTGTAAGCGCGGCTTTAACCGCGATCGAAGTCCTTCCGACACAGAGATGTCTCGCTCACCGGTGTTCAGAGTAACCAGCGTTGATTTTGCCTCGACCGCGAGTCCACGCTCGCTAACCCATTTTGTTTTTCGCCGCTTTGATAAGGAATCGTTCGATGAAACTGTCCATAGATAAACCGCATCTTCAGCAACTGTTGACCGCTCACCCGCGCCTGACCGGCTTGAACGAGCAACTGCGTTTCGGCAATAAAGCCCAGGTGTTTTACGATCAACTCAGCGGCGTCGAGATGGAAACGTTGGCCGGCATTTACGCCCAACAAGGCGAGAGTTATCAGCAACAGGCCGCGCTGCTGACGGCGTTGCGGCAAGCCTTAACCGACGATCACCGCCGCTACGGACCGGACGATCTGGAAAAACTGCTGCCGGACATCGCGAGCTACTTGTTGGACGGCGCGATTCACGGCTGGTTGTTTCACGTCGAGCACGGCGGCCGAACCCTGGCTTATTTAGTTACCCGCGTCGATTACACGCCGCCGGGCGAGGAAGAAGCCGGGCGCATCCTGATTGAATTAAAAGCCAACAGCAAGGGCAAGATCGCGATCGAAACTCTGGTAATCCGCGGCAAGGATCTGGACCACAAAACCATTCCGGAAATCTTTGCCGGCAAGGGTTATTTGAAGGAGACCGCCGAGTTGACGGCCAGTTACGATGATGCAGCTGCCCGCTACTTCGATTGGCGCGGCCGCTACGGCGAGCAATTCTCCGGTTGGGGTACCGGCATCTACGCCGAAGACCCGACCGCCAGCCACCGCAGCAACGACTGGACCCGCAAAAATACCGTGGTGCTGTCGTCCGGCGGCGGCGCGTGCCGGCTGGTCAACGACGAAAATATCCTCAGCGACCGGGTGCTGACGCTGGAAGCCTCCGGCGACATCTTCGGCACCTATTTGCGCAAGGCCGGCAAAAGCATGCGCTACGACAGCAAGACCGAGAGCCAGATGGAGCAAGCCAAGGCCGAGGTCGGCAAGGGCTTGTTCACCGAACTGCCGGTACACGGCTACATCCTGCTGTTTCATCTGGAGTTGCACCACCACGTCTGGGTCCATGTCGACGATATGCAGCCCTACGTCTACCAGCCGGAACTGAAACAAAAGCTGATCCTGCCGCCCGAGCAAACCGATTTGATCGACATCTTGACCGCCGAAATGGACATGCTGATGGACGACATCGTCGAAGGCAAATCCGGCGGCACCACGGTGCTGTGCGCCGGGCCGGCCGGGGTCGGTAAGACCCTGACCGCCGAGGTGTATTCGGAAATCATCAAGCGGCCGCTGTATCGGGTCCATTCCGGCCAGCTCGGCTTGAACGTCGCCGAAATGGAGAAAACCCTGAAGGAAACCCTGATCCGCGCCCAGCGCTGGGGCGCGGTGATGCTGATCGACGAGGCCGACGTGTACATTAAGAAGCGCGCCGACAACCTGGCCTCCAATGCCGTGGTCGGCGTGTTCCTGCGGGTGCTGGAATACTTCAACGGCCTGTTGTTCCTGACCACAAACCGGGTCGACGACATCGACGAAGCCATCATCTCCCGCTGCATCGCGATGATCCGTTATCACTCGCCCAATAGCGCCGACCGCCGCAAAATCTGGAAGGTGATGACCGAACAGTTCTCGCTGCCGATCTCGGACGAACTGATCGAGCAACTGGTGGAGTTGTTCCCCGGCGCCTCCGGCCGCGATATCAAGGGTCTGACCAAACTGGTCGCCAAGTTCTGTATGCAAAAACAACTGGCGCCGACCTTGGATGTATTTATTCGCTGCTCGGTGTTTAGGGGCTTGGAGTTGGTGGGGGAGGCGGCTTGAAACGCTGAACAGGACACTGGCCCGAAACGCCATCGGCGAAACAGATCGGAGACTTAGCGGTCGGCGGTGGCGTGGTCCAAGCGCGCGTCGGCTTAGAAACTTAGGTTTGTATCTCGGCTGACTCTTGAATGTATCGAGTTTTCTCGCGGCGGTAATCCTTTGATTCGAGCCGAATGCTTGGGTATGAGACCTTCGGCCGCCGTGGTTGCGTGTATCGAGCAGAATCTACTGATTTAACGACATTGTATGAAGAAGAGTCCAGACATCTTGTTCTACGGATTCAAGAAGGGCCTCATTCCCGGCGTCCACGGCGCATTCGGCCGCTATAAAAAATTTCGGCGAATTGTTCTTGGCTTGGTTCGAACCGATTATCGCGGTAATAGTTAATGCCGCCGATCTATCAGCCGTATCCTTGCCGAACCAATGTTTGTGCGTGGTTTGCCAGCCGTTGTATTGGCCATTCAGTTTAATAGCCTTGAAAGCAATTCGTATCGCCCGGTCGGAACGTTTGGAATCGCAGCAAGGAACCGATAGGCCGTATTCCAGATAGTGATTGATACCGTAACCCATCAGGACTCGATTTCTGACGTAAGCAATCTCAGACGCCAGTTTGGCAAAATCCCAAGCGTATCCGACTTCATTGGAGGTGTAGCGTAGCTCTCGAAACTTACAATCAGCAAGATGGTCGCGCCGTTTCAGCATTAGCAACGACTGGATTCCGCTGTCCGGCGGATGGTTTGCAGAGATTCTATTTAACTCGGCAAGGTATTGCGAAGTATCGTCATACCAGTGGCCGGGGACGGTCAATTTGACGATGCCTAGACGATCACTAACACGGGCTGGTTGCAACTGGGTACACGCTGACAGGATCAAGACCGCAATCGCAAAGATTAAGTAAGAATATCCCAAAGCGATCAACAGGTTAGCGTGTTGAGCGGGCGGGAATATGAAATTGTCCCGAGTTTCTCGCGGGAGCACTTACAGCGTTACTATCCTCGATAAGCGGGATATCGGAAAACTCGGACTTGGAATCAATTGCCGCTTTCAAGTCTGGCTTTAGATTAGCGTAATCGGATTGTCTGTAGGATCGATTCCCGCATTCGGTGTTGTATTTTCCATTCAGTAGGTTCAGGGCGTTTGCCTTGTCGTTATAGGCGTTGACGGCTGCGTTATATGTCTTGATATCATCGTGATTTATTTGGATGCGTCGGTTGAAATCGTTCACGGCCTTGATGCTGTCGGCTTGTATACGTCCGCGTAGCTCATCCAACGCTTGAGTTTGTTCGTACAATTCCGTTTTTTCAGCCGCGAGTTTGACATTTTCCTTTTGCAAGGCCACTGAATCTTCCTTGGCTTTAATAATACGCTGGGCGCAAGCAACTAACTCGGATGCAGTCATCGGTTTCACTCCCGCTACCGATTGGCGAGATACGGCGTTACCGATACTGGGCATGGCGACGACATCCGAATCAAGAGCGGTTGGAGCGGGCGCCTTGGTTGGAGGAGCACTGCAAGCGGAGAGTAGGCCGCTGAATATTAAGGTAAGCCAATATCGTATCTGCGTTTGCCGCTGTGTTTCAGGGCGATAAATTGTCATATCGGGAGGTCGCGTTGTTGGATATTGGGATCAATGTCCGGGAAATAATTACGGTCTTTTTTGATTTTGAAGTCATTGGAATCGCCATCTTCGGCAAACTCGATTCGGTACCTTGTAGGTACATCGGTGAATCTACCGTTTTGCAACAGCAACAATTGTTGGACCGCAGGTTCATAACCTTGTTTCGCCGCCAACGTTGTCCATCGAATCGCTTGCTCTACATCCATGGTTTCCACACCTATACCTTGCGCATACATTAGCCCAAGGTTGTATTGCGCGAATGCATTGCCTTGTTCCGCCGCGGCAGTGAGATAGGTCACGGCTTTGCTCTCGTCTTTATCGGTGCCACGTCCCTCTAAATACATCATGCCCAATAAAAACCGGGCTTTTAGATTGCCGTGATCGGCGGCGGTTTTTGCCCATTTGAATGCGGCCTGTTGATCCTTGGACCAGAAATAGCGAGATAACCGATATTCAGCCTCCGAGTCGCCAGCGTTGGCTTGCTCAATCATCCAATCCAGTTGAAAAATCTCGTAAATTAAGCCGGTTTTGCCGTTGTTAGCTTCGATTAAAACCTGGGAACTACTGGCGGGAAACGGCCCTTTCCAGTTCGTCTGGACTTCATCACCATTCTTGGAATGTACGATGACTTTTTCGATCGGAGCGAGCTGGAAAACGCCGCCGTTGGCGCGTTGTTTTTCCGCCATGGCATACCATTTTTCGGACTCCTTCGTATCGATTGGGACGCCTAAACCGGCTCGATACATCGAGCCTAAGTCTTCTTGGGCGGAAGCGTGCCCTTGTTCAGCGGCGGCCCTTATCCACTTTACCGCTTGCGAAAGGTCTTGTTTGATTTCCACGCCATCGCGTAATAACAAACCCAGGCGATACTGGGCATCGGCAAAATCTTGCTTTGCGGCAAGTTCGAGCCAACGCGCGGCTTCGATTTCGCTACGGGGAACGCCGTTGCCTTCCAGGTGCAGCAAGCCCAAACTTGCTTGCGCCATCTTGTGGTTTTGCTCGGCGGCCAGACGGTACCATTTGACGGCTTCTTCAACATCCATCGGCACGCCTGCGCCAATTCTGTAACAGTTTCCCAAATTGTTTTGCGCTTTGGCTAAACCCTGGTCGGCCGCTTTGCGATACCAGTCCGCGGCCTGTTTGGGGTCGATTGCGACGCCTTTCCCCTGTTCATAAATCACGCCCAGCGCGGCCTGTGAGTCAGGTAGTACGGCGGCTTTGAGGTACCATTTACGAGCTTCGACATAATCTTGATTTACCCCTTTGCCTTCAAAATACATGGTGCCTAAATTCTGTTGCGCCGCCGTGTAACCTTGCTCCGCAGCCGAACGAAATAAGGCTTCGGCTTCGGAAAAACTTTGTTTTACGCCTTTCCCAAAATAATAGAGCGCTCCCAAGTCGGTTTGGGCTTGCGCCAAACCTTGGTTGGCGGACATCCGCAACCAACGCACACCCTCGTCAATTTGATTGCCGTCCCGTAATAAAATACCGAGGTTATATTGAGATTCTTTATGGCCACGCGAGGCGGCAATTCTAAATAGACGAGCGGCTTCTTGCCGATCGGGATTCAAACCTCGCCCCAACTGAAATAGTATCCCCAGATTGGCGGTGGCGCCCAGATGGCCTCGATCGGCCGCGCTGGCATACCAGCGGCGAGCTTCTTTATAATCTTGTTCCACCCCTCGACCTTGATCGAACATGGTCGCCAAAGACATCATGGCTTCAGTAAAGCCATGTTCCGCCGCCAAGCGATACCAATGCGCCGCTTGCTTTAGATCACTTGCGACGCCAAGTCCCTTGTCGTAAAACACGCCGATGTTATTTTGCGAATCCGGATAGTTTTGCTCTGCGGCCTGACGGTACCAGTGCAAGGCTTTTTCGTAATTCTGGGTAACGCCCAAACCCATTTGATTCATGACGCCCAAATTGTGTTGTGCTCGTTTGTCGCCGGATTCCGCCAGAGGAGTCCACAACGTTAACGCAGCGACGTAATCGTTCCGAGCCGCGGCAGCGACCCCGTCTTCAAAATTACCTGCAAAAGCCGGAGTGGCCAGCGCCAAGAAATAAAGTAACTGGATGGTGTTCTTAGTTAATGTTTTCACGAACGTTTCACGATACGGTTACTATTGGAGTTGTGCCGCAAATCCGCGGGCAGGGGGGGGTGTTGGTCTAGTGGATGTTCTAGGGTGATTTTAGTAACAATCTGTTACAAATCGATGACGGCCATGGCTGAAGAGTGCATCGACGGTATGCAGATGAGTTCAACGAGCAAGCTCTGGCAAAAGTCTACAGCTGAGGCAAAGGAACGATTCAAGCGATTGTCGACGAGTCAAACCTAAGCAATTTTCCGAACGCTAAAAGACTTGCTCGCGGTAGTCCAAGCAAAACAGGGATTAAGCTCAGGGAGAACGATTGGATCAACAAATTGACAAGTTGCCAATGTCATACTCGGGCGTTGTGCCGCGCTTGATTGGGATGCGGTCGTGCAACACTCCCGCTTGGCGTCTCGTTACAATGGCAGTCGTAGGGCAAAGCGCGGATATGCCGCGTTGGAACGCTATCGGTCGCGGTTAATGCCGCTCACTCGCCGTTCTTTGTGATTGTCAGGGGTGTAAATCCTTGCATAACCGCTGGATGCATGGTTCGGGTTGATATCAAAGATCGTTTTGATCCTTACAACTCGGATTTATCGGTGTCGGACAAGCTGTTAAGACGATTTGGAACGCATTTGACTGTCGAATTGACAGTTTGCGTTTGGGCTGGAGTTAAAGCAACGACGTCGTAAATAAAATCAATCTGTTATCTGCTGTTTTTTGCGTTGGATTTCGCAATGTTGATGTTTACGTTTGAAATTCAAAGGTAAAGCAAAATCCCGGCCAGCATTAACGATGATTTACTTTTCAACGCACTAGAATGGTGGGCACGCGTGTTACAATCGCCGCCATTTATACATCTTGGTTGAGTGCGTGAAGAAAAATCCGCTATTTCAAATACTGTTGCTGAGTGCCTTGGCCGGCAAATTGGCCCACGCCGGCAGCTTCGTAGTTGATGACATCCAGGTCAAGGGATTGCAACGGATTTCGGCGGGTACGGTATACAACTATCTGCCGGTATCGGTTGGCGAAACCTTCACCGACGAAAAACAAGCCTCGGCGATCCGCTCCTTGTTCAATACCGGTTTTTTCAAGGACATCACGCTGGAGCGGGACGGCAATACCTTGATCGTGACCGTGGTCGAACGGCCGTCGGTCGCCAAGATCGTCATCGAGGGCAACAAGGACATCAAGAAGGAAGACTTGACCGAAGCCTTGAAGAAAATCGGTCTGGCGGAAGGCAAGGTTTACAACAAGCAAGTGTTGGACAAGGTCGAGCAGGAGATGCGCCGCCAATATTTCAGCCACGGTAAATACGGCTTGAAGATCAAGACCGAGGTCACCGATCTGACCCGCAACCGGGTCGGCATCCGCATCGAGATTTCCGAGGGCCGGGTGGCCAAGATCAAGCAGATCAACATCGTCGGCAATAAAACCTTCGCCAGCGATGCCTTACGCAAGGAATTCGAACTCAGCACCACCAATTTTCTGTCCTTCTATTCCAAGGACGATCAGTACTCCAAGCAAAAATTGTCGGCCGATTTGGAGAAACTGCGCTCTTATTATCTGGATCGCGGCTACATCAATTTTTCGATCGAGTCGACCCAAGTCGATATCACCGCCGATAAGAAGGAAATCTACATTACGATCAACGTCAAGGAAGGCGAGGTGTATACGCTGGAAAAGGTCAAATTGTCCGGCGAGTTGATCGTGCCGCCCGAGGACTTGATCAAACTGGTCAGGGTCGGGCCTGGGGAAATTTTCTCTCGTAAAAACGCCACCGAGACCTCGAAGGCGATTTCCGACCGGTTGGGCGACGAAGGTTATACCTTCGCCAACGTCAATATGGTGCCGGAAATCAACGAGCAATCCAAAACGGTGGCGATGACTTTTTTCGTCGATCCGGGTAAACGGGTTTACGTCAGGCGGATTAACGTGAAGGGCAACACCAAGACCCGCGACGAAGTGATCCGTCGCGAGGCCCGGCAAATGGAGTCCAGTTGGGCGGCTAGCAGTAAGATCGAGCGCACCAAGACTCGTCTGGACCGCTTGGGCTATTTCGAGGAAGTCGGCGTGGAAACGCCGCCGGTGACCGGCGTGGCCGACCAGATCGACGTCAATTACACCGTCAAGGAAAAAGCCTCCGGTAACTTGCAGGCCGGTATCGGTTACTCGCAGGTGCAAGGCATCATTTTCAACGCCAATGTGTCGCAGGACAACATCTTCGGTACCGGTAAGCGGCTGGATTTCGCGTTCAACAACAGTAGCATCTTGACCCGTTACAACTTGGGTTTCACCGATCCTTACTACACGCTGGACGGCGTGTCGCTCGGTTACAATTTGGGCTATACCTCGCGTAACGCTTATGCCGCCAACTTGGCTGCGTATAACACGACGATCACCAATGCCGGCGTCAACTTCGGCATTCCGCTAAACGAATTCGACAGGGTGGGTTTCGACCTGGAATTGAAACGGACCGAAATCGAAAATACCGCTTATTCGTCCGATACCATTCTGAAGTTTCTCGGCTTTACCAAATATACCAGCGGTCAAATTCGCTCGAAAAGCTTTACCAGTTTGTCCACGTCGGCCGGTTGGACCCACGACACGTTGGATCGGGCTACCTTCGCGCATAGCGGCGGCCAGCAGCGGATTTCGGCGTTGGCGACGATACCGGGCAGCGATCTCGAGTATTACAAGGTCGGCTATAAGCACCAACACTACTTTCCGCTATCCAACGATTTCACGTTCCGCTTATTGGGCGAGGTGGCTCACGGTGGCGGCTACGGCAGCACGGACGGTTTGCCGTTCTTCGAAAACTATTTCGCCGGCGGTACCGGCGACGTGCGCGGCTTCATGCAGAATACGCTGGGCGTGATCGACGCGACTACGCTCAACTCGAATGCCTACACCAATCGTCCGATCGGCGGCGCGACCAAGCTGATCGGTAAGGCCGAATTGTTTTTCCCGATTCCGTTTTTGAGCGACGTCAAGTCGGTACGGATCGGCTCGTTCGTCGATGCCGGTACCTTGTCGCCGGGCTTGAGCACCGGCGATTTGCGCAAATATTTCCGCTATTCGGTGGGCTTGTCCGGGGAATGGCTGTCGCCGTTCGGCGCGTTGGCGGTCAGCGTGGCTCAACCGCTCAATTCCGAGTCTGGAGATAGAACTCAGGCCTTCCAGTTCACGTTCGGCTCGGGATTTTAGTTCAGTTCAAGGCAGTTTTACCCTATAATCGGGCTTGCGTTCTGTCTTAACACAATTTAACCGGAGATGGTTATTACCATGAAAAAAAGTATTGCTTTATTCTTAACGCTGATGGCGTTTGCTGGCGTTAGTCACGCGGAACTGAAGATCGGTTTCGTCAACGTGGCAAAAGTATTGGAGAAGGCCCCGCAGGCAGCGAAAGCAAAAACGCGTTTGGAAACCGAATTTTCGCCTCGGGATAAAGCTTTGGTTTCTCAGCAAAAAGAAATCAAAACCTTGGAAGACAAACTCGGCAGGGATTCCGCTGTGATGGGGGAAGAAGAACGCCACCGTTTGGAAAAAGACATTTTGGATAAAAAACGCGATGCGGCCAGAGCTCAGCAAGAGTTCAGCGAAGACTTCAATATGCGCCGCAACGAAGAACTGGGTAACCTGCAAAAACGTATCGTCGAAGCAGTAAGAGCGTTAGCCAAGGAAGAGTCGTTCGACCTGCTGCTGACCGACGGCGTCATTTACGCCAACGACCAAATCGACGTGACCGCGCGGGTACAACAAAAGCTCGAAACGCTGTCGCAATAATTCAAGAGCGTTTCCGTCGGAAACGCCGACTTCAAAGCGAGGGAGACGGCCCGCCGGCTGGCTCCCTTTTTCGTTTACCTCCACCGACTCCGGACCATCATGACAGGTACGCTAGACATATTGCAAATTCAGGCACTTCTCCCGCACCGTTATCCCTTTTTGTTGGTTGATAGAGTCGTCGAGTGCGAACCCGGCGCGAAATTGGTCGGTATTAAAAACGTCAGTTTCAACGAGCCGTTTTTCCAAGGTCATTTTCCGGCGCAACCCATCATGCCCGGCGTGCTGATCCTGGAAGCGCTGGCGCAAGCTACCGCGCTACTGACCGCAAAAAGCGACGACAAATTGGGGCAGGGCAATACCACTTTCTTCTTGGCCGGCATCGACAACGCCCGCTTCAAAAAGCAGGTCGTGCCCGGCGACCAGTTGCGTCTGGAAGTGACCTATCTGAAACACAAACGCCATCTATGGTCTTTCGACTGCCGCGCTGAAGTCGATGGCGAACTGGCGGCCGGCGCGCAAATCATGTGCGCGGTCGCGACGAGCTAAGTCATGATAGATTCCAGAGCGGTAGTCCATCCCAAGGCCGAATTGGCCGAAGACGTTTCGGTCGGTCCGTTCAGCGTCATCGGTCCCGAAGTGCAAATCGACGCCGGCACCGAAATCGGGCCGCACGTGGTTATTCGAGGTCCAACCGCGATCGGCCGCGACAACAAGATTTACCAATTCTCGTCGATAGGCGAAGACCCGCAAGACAAAAAGTACGCCGACGAAGTGACTCGGTTGGAAATCGGCGACCGCAACGTGATCCGCGAATTCTGCACGATGCATCGCGGCACGCTGCAGGATAAAGGCTTGACGTTGATCGGCAGCGATAATCTGTTCATGGCCTATACCCATGTGGCTCACGATTGCGAGATCGGCGACCACGTGATCATGGCGAACGGTGCGTCGATTGCCGGCCACGTACACATCGGCGATCACGCCATTCTCGGCGGCTTTACGCTGGTCCATCAATTCACCCAGATCGGCGAGTACAGCTTCTCGGCGATGGGTAGCGCGATTACTCAGGACATTCCGCCGTTCGTGATGGTTGGCGGCCGGCCAACCCGGCCGCACGGCATCAATTCGGTCGGCATGGAACGCAACGGTAAATCGCCGGAAGTGATACGCCAGATTCGTCAGGCCTACAAAATCTTGTACAAGAACAACTTGCGCCTGGAAGACGCCATCGAAGAGATGGAAGGCATGGCCGGCGAAAGCAACGAACTTTCCAATATGGTCAGTTTCTTGCGCAATGTCACCCGCGGCATCCTCCGTTAATCCTTCACGCCTGATCGCCGGCATCGACGAAGTGGGGCGAGGCTGTCTCGTCGGTCCGGTCGTCGCGGCGGCGGTGATCCTCGATCCGGCCAAGCCGATTGCCGGTTTGACCGATTCCAAAAAACTCAGCGAAAAACGCCGTGCCGCGTTGGCCGACGAAATCAAGGTTAAGGCCTTGGCTTGGGCGGTCGGCCGCGCCGAAGCCAGTGAAATCGACCGCATCAACATCTTGCAAGCCACCTTCGTCGCGATGCGCAGAGCCTTCAGCCAATTGGCGATCAAACCCGATTACATCATGGTCGACGGCAACCGGTTGCCCGGCATAGCTTGCCCCGGCGAAGCGGTGGTCGGCGGCGACGCCTTGGTCGCCGAAATTTCCGCCGCGTCCATCCTGGCTAAGGTCGCGCGCGACACGGAAATGGACGTGCTGGATAGACTCTATCCCGGTTACCAATTTGCCGTTCACAAAGGTTATCCGACCAAAACCCATCTGAGCGCATTGGCGGAATTGGGCGTATCGCCGCAACATCGCCGCTCCTACGCGCCGGTCAAAAAATTCCTGGGTTGACCGCGATGAATCCCCGCTTCGTCCACCTCCGCATCCACACCGAATTCTCACTGGTTGACGGTATCGTCCGCATCAAGCCGCTGGTCAAAAAGCTCGGCGAATTCAATATGCCAGCGGCGGCGATTACCGAGCAGAGCAATCTGTTCTCGTTGGTCAAATTCTACAAAGCCGCGCAAGGCGCCGGCATCAAGCCGATCGCCGGCGCCGATGTGCAGATTTACAACGACGACGAACCGGCCGCGCCGCACCGCCTGACTTTGTTGGCTCGCAATCAACGGGGTTATGTGACCTTGACCGAACTGGTGTCGAGGGGCTACCAGGAAGGCCAGCATCAAGGCATTCCGATGCTGCAAAAAGCCTGGATAGCCGAAAACCACGAAGGTCTGATCGCCTTGTCCGGCGCAATGCAGGGCGATGTTGGCGCGGCCCTGTTGTCGGAAAATTTTGCCCTGGCTAAGGCTTGCGCCGAATTCTGGGCCGGTTTGTTCCCGGACAGTTTTTACCTAGAAGTCCAGCGCGTCGGCAAACCGGACGAGGAGCGTTACATCAAGCTGGCGGCGGATTTGGCCGCCGAATTGGACTTGCCGGTCGTCGCGACCAACGATGTGCGCTTTTTGAATCGGAGCGATTTCGACGCTCACGAAGTGCGGGTCTGCATCCATCAAGGTCGGGTTTTGGACGACAGCCGCCGGCCGAAGGATTACACCGAGCAGCAATATTTGCGCAGCGCCGAGGAAATGCTGGCGCTGTTCGCCGACTTGCCGGAAGCCTTGCAAAACAGCGTCGAAATCGCCAAGCGTTGCAATGTCGAGTTGCGCTTGGGCGAAAATTTCCTGCCCGATTTCGAAGTCCCCGAGGGGATGACGCTGGCCGATTATTTCAAGCAGGCGTCGCGCGAGGGATTGGAAGAACGCTTGCAGCAGCACGCGCCTGTCGGCAATGGCTCGTTCGAGGACAATCGCAAGGTCTACGACGAGCGGCTGGAAACCGAATTGAGCGTGATCGTGCAGATGGGTTTTCCCGGCTACTTCATGATCGTCGCCGACTTCATCCAGTGGGCCAAGAATAACGACATTCCGGTCGGGCCGGGCCGGGGTTCGGGCGCCGGTTCGTTGGTGGCTTATGCATTGAAGATCACCGACCTCGATCCTATCGAATTCGACTTGTTGTTCGAGCGCTTCTTGAATCCGGAACGGGTGTCGATGCCCGACTTCGATATCGACTTTTGCATGGAACGCCGTGACGAAGTGATCGACTACGTGGCGCGTCATTACGGTCGCGACCACGTGTCGCAGATCATCACCTACGGTTCGATGGCGGCCAAGGCGGTGATTCGCGACGTCGGCCGGGTGATGGGCCATGCCTACGGCTTCGTCGATAGGCTGGCCAAGCTGATTCCGTTCGAAATCGGCATGACGCTAGACAAGGCCTTGAAGGAAAGCCCGGAACTCAAGGACTTGTACGAGGCCGAGGAAGAGGTCAAGCAGTTGATCGACATGGCCCGCGCGCTGGAAGGCATCTCGCGTAACGCCGGCAAGCATGCGGGCGGCGTGGTGATCTCGCCGACCAAACTGACCGACTTTTCGCCACTGTATTGCGAGCAGGGCGGCGGCAACTTGGTGACCCAGTTCGACAAGGACGACGTCGAGGCGGTCGGCCTGGTCAAGTTCGACTTTTTGGGGCTGCGGACCCTGACCATCATAGCCTGGGCGCTGGAAACGATTAACCGCCAGCGCGCCGCGAAGGGCGAGCCGCCGGTGGACATTGCCCAAATTCCGCGCGACGACCTGCCCAGCTACGAACTGCTGAAGAAGGCCCAGACTACGGCGGTGTTCCAGCTCGAATCCAGCGGCATGAAGGCGCTGATCAAAAAGCTTAAACCCGACTGCTTCGACGACATCATTGCGTTGGTGGCGCTGTTCCGGCCCGGTCCGCTGGAGTCGGGCATGGTCGACGACTACATCAACGTCAAGCACGGCGCCAAGGCCGAATACGCCCATCCGCTGCTGGAACCTATCCTGAAGCCGACCAACGGCGTCATTCTCTATCAGGAACAGGTGATGCAGATCGCCCGCGAACTGGCAAGCTACACGCTGGGCGGCGCCGACATGCTGCGGCGGGCGATGGGTAAGAAGAAGCCCGAGGAAATGGCCAAGGAACGGGAGAAGTTCATGTCTGGTGCGGTCGCCAACCAGATCGACGCAGGCATCGCCACCTACGTGTTCGACTTGATGGAGAAATTCGCCGGCTACGGTTTCAACAAGTCGCACTCGGCGGCTTATGCATTGGTTGCTTACCAGACAGCTTGGCTGAAGGCGCATTATCCGGCGGCCTTCATGGCGGCGGTGATGTCCTCCGATATGGACAACACCGACAAGGTGGTGGTGTTGATCGAGGAATGCCGGGAGATGAAATTGCAAATCCGGCCACCCGACGTCAATCTGTCCGATTTTCGCTTCACGGTCAACGACCAGGGCCAGATCGTCTACGGCATCGGCGCGATCAAGGGTGTCGGTGAAAACGCGATCGAGGATTTACTGAAGGAGCGCAACGCCAACGGGCCGTATTCGGGTTTGTACGATTTATGCAAGCGCGTCGATCTGCGCAAGGTCAACCGACGAGTGCTGGAAGCGCTGATCAAGGCCGGCGCCTTGGATACCATCGACCCGAACCGTGCCGCTCACATGGCCGAACTGACCACCGCGCTCAGAGTGGCCGAGCAACATGGCAAAATGGCGCTGGCCGGCCAAAACGACTTGTTCGGCTTGGGCGTCGAAGTCGAGGAAAGCGATAACGAGGCCGACGCCTACTCCACCGCCGTCGAACCGTGGACCGAAAAAGAAAAACTGGAAGCCGAGAAGCAAACCCTGGGTTTGTTCCTGTCCGGCCATCCGATCGCCGAATATCTGCCGGAGCTCAAACACATCACCCACGGTACGCTGGGCAGCTTGGAAGTCGATGCCGGCCGGGCGCGCGGCAAGATGGAAGCCCGCGTCGCCGGCTTGATTGTGGAAATGCGTACCCGTCAGACCAAGCAGGGCAAGATGATGGGCTTCGCGACGCTGGACGACCGCACCGGCCGTTTGGAAGTCGCCGCGTTCAGCGGCATCTTCGACAAATACCGCAATCTGCTCAGCAAGGACACGATCCTGGTCGCCGAAGGCTCGTTGGCGATGGACGACTTTACCAACGGCCTACGAATGACCGCCGAAAAGTTGTACGGCATCGAGGAAGCCCGCGAGTTATTCGCGCGCGGGATTCAACTGACGATAGATACCGCCAACCGCAGTTTGAGCGGCGATTGGCCGGCGCGTTTGCAGGACATCCTGGCGCCGTTTCGCGGCGGCAATTGTCCGGTCCAGATCGACTATCGCACCGCCCGCGACAAGGCCGCGTTGCAACTTGGCGAAGAGTGGCGGGTCCGGCCGGCCGATGAGCTGTTGATTCGCTTGCGCCGTTTGTTGTCCAACGAGAACGTGTTGGTTAGGTATTGAGCCGTTAGGCGGTCTTGCTTGGCACGCCGGGCGCTTCGGCGCGAATTCGGCGGCGGCCGGTCGCTCCGGGCTATAATGAGCCGACTTCATCAACTTAACGGATTGAACATGGATTGGCTGCATTTCTTGCTCGACGTATTGCTGCATATCGATAAACACTTGGCCGATTTGATCGGCGAGTACGGCACTTTGACTTACGCGATTTTGTTTGCGGTGATCTTTATCGAAACCGGTTTTGTCGTGATGCCGTTCCTGCCCGGCGATTCCTTGTTGTTCGCGGCCGGCGCGTTCGCGGCGCTGGAGTCTTTCGAGATGCCGACCTTGTTGAGCCTGTTGGCGCTGGCGGCGGTGCTGGGCGATACCGTTAATTATTGGATAGGACGGAGCATCGGTCAAAAAGCCTTTACGCTGAGTTGGGTCAACCACCAGCATTTGTTGAAGGCCCAAGCTTTTTACGATACGTACGGCGGTAAAACGATTGTGTTGGCGCGCTTTGTACCCATCGTTCGCACCTTCGCGCCGTTTGTGGCCGGTATCGGTCGAATGCGCTATCGGGACTTCTTGCTGTTTAATCTGATCGGCGGCTTGGCGTGGGTACTGATTTGCGTCTTCGCCGGCTATTTTTTCGGCAATATTCCGGTCGTCAAGAAAAACTTCGAACTGGCGATCCTGGCCATCATCGTGATTTCAATTCTACCTATCGTCATCGAAGTCTGGAAAGCCCGGCGGCAACCCGCCGAATAGGAGAGGACGATGGGAGATCTCAGCGATTCGCAAAAATGGTTAGTGCTGGCTTTTCTGATTGGTGCTTCCGCATTGATTTACTTGCTGTCGCCGGTGCTGATGCCGTTCGCGGTGGCGGCAGTGCTGGCTTATCTTGGCGACCCGCTGGTTGACAGACTGGAAGCGCTGGACTTTAAAGGACGAAGCTTGAGTCGCACGGTCGCGGTGGTTCTGGTGTTTTCCGGCATTTCGCTGGCGATCGCCGCGCTGCTGATCGTGGTCATCCCGGCCTTGGAATACCAAATCGGCGAGTTCATCGACAAACTGCCGGCCTATTTGAACTGGCTGAATCGTACCGTGATTCCGGTGCTGCAAAAATATTTGGGCCGCGGCGTCCGGCCCTTGCATATCGAGCAGCTGAGCACCTTGATCAAAAACCAGTGGCAGGACGGTGGCGGGGTATTCGAAAACTTCATGCAGTCGGTATCGCACTCCGGTGCGGTGATCATCGGCTGGTTGATGAATCTTGTGCTGATACCCGTCATCACCTTTTATTTGTTGCGCGACTGGGATGTGTTGGTCGAGCGCGTTCACGATCTGTTTCCGCGACGTTACGCCGCTACGGTCGGCGCGCTGGCCGCCGAGGCCGACGATGTCCTCGGCGCCTTCTTGCGCGGCCAGTTTTACGTGATGTTGGCCCTGGGCGGCATTTACAGCATCGGTTTATGGCTGGTCGATTTGGAATTGGCGCTGGTGATCGGTATGACGGCCGGTTTGATCAGTTTCATTCCTTACATGGGGGCTTTGGTCGGCATTGTGTTTTCCTGCATTGCCGCGCTGCTGCAATTTCAAGACGCGGTACATTTATTACCGGTGCTGATGGTATTCGCGGTGGGGCAGAGCTTGGAGGGCATGGTGTTGACGCCCTGGTTGGTCGGTAACAAGATCGGCTTGCACCCGGTCGCGGTGATGTTCGCGGTGATGGCCGGCGGCCGTTTGTTTGGCTTTCTGGGCGTGTTGCTGGCCTTGCCGGTGGCTTCTGTGATCATGGTCTTGCTGCGGCATTTGCACGAGCGTTACACCTTCAGCGGTTTTTACAGCAAGGGTTGAGCGATGCGTCTGGCGATCGCGTTTTGCGGTGTTTGCTTGGCGTTTTCGGCATTGGCGGGCGATCCGGCCCGCGAGCAGGCCTATGCCGATGCGATTCAGCAGCAACCGGCCATCGGCGAAGCGATTTGGCTGCAAACCGGAGAGGGGGGGCGTTTCCTGGCGCTGTTCGTCGATGCCGAAAAATCCGCTAACGAGCAGGTGGTCATCATTCTGCACGACGCGGATGGTCATCCCGATCAGCAACCGCTGATCCGCGAACTACGCACGGTGTTGCCGCGGCACCGCTGGGCGAGCTTGGCGATACAGTTGCCGTTGCGCGAAGCCGGCGCGGCGCTGGAAGACTATTACCCGTTGGTTGGCGAGGCCGACGCCCGGATTCAAGCGGCCATCGATCATGCGATCAAAATCGGCGCCAAGCAAATCGCGATGGTCGGTTACGGCATCGGCGCGGCGATGGCGGCCGCCCGCCTCAGCCGGAACCCAGCCAATGTCGTCGCGTTTGCCGCGATCAGTTTGCCGGTGCCGGACAGTAGTCAGGCCGGCGTGCAAACCCTAAGCTTCGTGAAGAATATCAACCTGCCGTTGCTCGACGTTTACGCCGAAGCCGACTGGCCGGACGTGACGGAAACCGCCGCCAAGCGCCGCGTCGCCGGTAAGGAGAATCCGGTTTACCGGCAGATCCGCATCGACGGCGACGATCACGCTTATCGGCAAAATTACCCGTTGCTGGTCAAACGCGTCTATAGTTGGCTGGCAACGACCATCATGGAAAATCAACAATAACAGAGGGGAGACTTTATGCCATTGAACGAAGACTTATACGCCGAGATTCGGCTGTTGGCGCTGTATAACCTGGAGTCGATTCAGGAGGGGGTCAAGGTGCACGGCAATGCCGAGCCGGCCTTGATCGCGGCCGCGCGACGTTTGCACGACAAAGGTTTGGTGAGCCAAGCCGACGGCGGTTACTTGACCGACTTGGGCGTCGAAGCCGCCGAGCACGCCCAAAAACTGCTAACCATCCTGAAAACGCGCTGAGCCGTTTTCAGTGTCGCCGGTCCGACGCGGAAAGCGCCGGTCCGGCGGCGCTTCACAATCCCAAATCGAACAACCATTTCACCGAGGCGTAGCCGACCACGGCGATCAACGCGCTATAACTGAGAAAACGTAAGGGCTGGCCGAGGTTATGCCGCCAAAAACCGGTGTGTTGGCCTTGCAGTTTGCGTAGCCGATACAGCTCGCGCTGGGTTTCGGCGCGTTCGGCCTGATAGGCATCGCACAGCGCGCGGGCCTGCTCCAGGTCGTCGGCATCGTAAAGCCAGATGGCCGCGGTTGAAATGCCCCAATTGCCGGCCGAGGTTTCGTAAAAGCCGATCTCGTGTTCGGTCAGCAGTTGGCGGATGTCGTCGGCTTCGTCGAACGGAACGTCTCTTAAATTGAAAAATAACACGGCCATGGAAGATCTATTGCTGGCAAGTGGGACAGAAATAGCTGGCGCGCTGGCCGATTTTCAGGTGTTGGACCGGTTCCCGGCAGCTTAAACAGGGTTCGCCGCGCCGGCCGTAAACCCGCAACGATTGTTTGAAGTAGCCGGGTTTGCCTTGCGCGTCGGTAAAGTCGCGCAACGTGGTGCCGCCTTGGGCGATGGCTTGTTCCAGCACGGTTTTGATCGCGGCGCTCAGACGGACGCAGTCGTCGGCGCCGAGGCCGCAAGCCGGTCGGGTCGGTTGTATGCCGGCCAGAAACAAGGATTCGTTGGCGTAGATATTGCCGACTCCGACGACGACGTGGCTATCCATGATCAACTGTTTAATCGGCACTTGCCGGCCGGCGAGACGTCCGGCCAGATAGGCCGGATCGAAGTCGGCGGACAGCGGTTCCGGGCCGAGTTCCGCCAACAGCGGATGCGCATGGGGATCGCCGGAGGTCCACAGCACCGCGCCAAACTTGC
Source organism: Methylomonas koyamae (assembly GCF_001644025.1). GTDB lineage: Bacteria > Pseudomonadota > Gammaproteobacteria > Methylococcales > Methylomonadaceae > Methylomonas > Methylomonas koyamae_A. The sequence goes on along the minus strand of NZ_LUUK01000185.1, from coordinate 696 downwards.
GTTGGTCGTTATAGCGCAGCAAAGTGCCGTCGTCGAACACGAAATCGAGATGGTCGTGCTTGCCGTGGGCCAGCCCGGCCCGGCCGATGCGCAAATTGCCGGACATGCCGAGATGAATTAGCAGCGTACCGTTTTCGAGGTCGAACAGAAGATACTTGCCTCGCCGGTCGATGCGGCGCAGCCGGCGGCCGGTCAGCAGAGCGGCCAGATCGGCGGGAACCGGCCAGCGCAAGCGGGATTCGCGAACAACCACCGAGGCAAAGGTTTTCCCTTCGATGTGCGGCGAAATACCGCGTCGGCTGGTTTCGACTTCGGGAAGCTCTGGCATCGCGGACCTTAAATTTGCGTCAGCAGAAATCGGGCTTCGTCCTGAATTTTTCGGCGCGACCATAACAAGGTCCAGCGCGTGCCTCCGCACTGCCGCCACAACAAGGTCGAGCGGATGCCTGCCAGCAACAAGGCCCGGATTTTATTGACGATGGCTTGGTTGCCCAGATATTGGGGGTCGCCCGCCACCATGATGCGCGGTTGCAGGGTACTGATGGAGCTGTGATAGATGTCGGCTAAATTGGCCAGGACGTTTTCGTGCAGGATGCCGAAATGCTCGGACTGGGCTTGCGCTCTGGCGATGCCTGCCCGGATGTTATCCTGCATCTCGGTTTTGCCGGACAGTTTTTTTTGAAGATAGACCAGTTG
>NZ_LUUK01000184.1 GCF_001644025.1 Methylomonas koyamae | reverse complement strand
GGCCGCGTTGGCGGCGAATTTCGACTATCCGGGCATTTTGAAACTCCTAGACACCGCTGACCTCGACTAACCGGCAGCACGCAACGCGGCCGCGTCGCCGCCAGCTCGGCTAGCCCGACTTGAATATTCGCGTGGTTTTCGACCTATCGGCTATGCTTATCGGCTAACGTAAGTGGCGTGGCGACGCTGAAAATCCGTATGCGGTTTAACGAATTTTCCGGGGGCTTCGAATGAAAGCAGGTAAGCATGACGCCGACTTAACGGCGATTGCCAAACTGGCGTTAGCGCTGAGTTTGTCGCAGTTGGCTTCGCTTGCGAGCGCGAACGAACCCGAGGACACCGCAATCTCGCCCGCTAAACCGGCCAGCGCCACCCAGCCCGATTCGGCCCCCTCAAACTCCAACGCTCTCGAAAGCCTAAGCGAAGCGCTAGCCGCCGTCGACGAATTCAGCCACCCGTTGAAGGATGTCGCGGACATGGACATCGACGAGCTGGTCAAGGTCAAGGTCTCGCCGTTCGAAGTGTCCAGCGAGCTCGATAGCGGTTACCGGGCTTCCAACTCGGTGTCCGGCTCGCGTTTCGACGCGCCGATTCGCGAATTGCCTTTCGCGATCCAAAGCTTTACCGAAGCCTTTATCAAGGATCAACGGCCTCGCGAGATTTTCGACATCGCCCGCTATTCTCCCGGCGTCACCTATCGGAGCAACGATTTCAACGAAGGTAACGCGAATCTGGCGATCCGCGGCTTTACCGTTGGCTCGTTGGCCGGCGGCAATATTCAGACCTTGCGGGACGGGGTGCATGGTCCGTCGATTCTGGATTTCACGAATGTGTCGCGAGTGGAAGTCGTCAAGGGGCCGGCCTCGTTTCTGTACGGGCAAGTCGCGCCGGGCGGTATCGTCAACGTCATCACCAAAACGCCTCGGCGCCAATTCGCGGCGAATGCCGCCGCCCGTTACGGTTCCTACGGCCAATACCGCTTTGAAACCGATGTAACCGGGCCGGCCTCGAAAACTCTGTTCTACCGAATGGCGGCCTCTTACGACCAAGATTTGCACTATTGGGAGCCTTACGACGCCCATGCCTGGAATATTTCGCCATCCCTGCTTTGGCAGCCCATCGACCGCTTCAGCCTATCGCTGAAATACGAGCGGTTCGAAAAGATCGAAGCGCCGCAATTAATGCAAAAGCCCGGTTACGGTACTTGGACCGGCATCATGCCCAGTGCAACCGATCCCAACCGATCCGGCGTCGACGTGCCGGGCCTGCCTGACACCTGGAACGGCATGGCCTACAGCGATTATCGCCATAGCAATACCGATAACCTCAGCACCTGGTTAGACTTCAAAGCCGACGAACACTGGAATTTGCGGGCAGGCTATTCCCATATGGAATACGACGTGGATGCATTGGCCACCGGCAATTTCGGCATGGCGAACAACGTCACGACCTTACAGGGCCGGCGGGTTCGCCATCAGGTTTACAGCAACCGCGACGACACGATCGAACTGCAAGGCGTCGGCCGCTACGATTTGGGCTTTGCCAGTCTGCGCCTGTTGTTCGGTGGGCAGTACGTGGACCGCAATTTTCACCGTTGGGCCGGTCAGGCGCCCAACGATCCAAGCCTCGGCGGCAATCCGACCGCGTCGCCGCTGCCGCTATGGGATTTGAGCGATCCCTCGACCTGGAATCGCCACACGTCGATCGGCTTGTCGGGATTGACCGCTTCCCGGTTCGACCAAAACCTCAACGCGGCGGATAAGTCGGTTTACGGCGGCTCGACCTTCGGATTTTTCGACGATCGCTTACTGGTGCTGACCGGCTGGCGTTGGACCGAGACCGAAAGCCGGCTTAGCGACGTCTTGAACCAGCGGTCGCAGCCGCGAGTTAGCGCCAGCCGAGTGACGCCACAGTACGGGCTGTTGTACAAATTGACGCGGGAATGGTCCTGGTTCGCCAGCTATGCCGAATCCTTCGTCCCCGGCACATTTTCCATCAACCGTCTTGACGGCGGCACAGCCATTCCGGACCCCAGCGAGGGCCGGAGCTACGACGTCGGCATCAAAGCGGAATGGCTCGACGGCCGCCTGTCCAGCACCTTGAGCTACTTCGACATCGAAAATAAAAACATCGTCAACGACTTGGCCGTTACCGACGCCAACGGCGTCGTGACGATCTACGGCGTACAGACCGGCAAGCAAACTTCGCGCGGCATCGAATGGGATGCCACCGCCCAATTGACCGAGCAATGGCAGCTCTATCTATCCTATACCTATATGGATGCCAACATTACCGAGTTCACCGGCCGGGACGATGCCATCCTGGCCCGGAACCCCGATACGCTGGACGCCACCGGCCTAGCGTATTACAAGAATGCGCTACGATTTCATAACGCGCCGCTGCAAATGAGCGCGCCGCATCTTGCCAATCTATGGACGCGTTACGACTTCAAGGCCGACGCCTGGCGCGGATTGCATATCGGTGGCGGCTTCAATTTCGTCTACGATCAAACCTTGTTATCGGATACCCCAAGCTCGGACCGGCAAACCTATCTGCTGTTGAACGCGTTGATCGGCTATAGCTGGCGAGTCGGCGAACACGAACTGAGCGTGGATTTCATGGGGAAAAATCTGCTCGACGAACAATATCGTCCCTCGCAAAGCAGCCGCGGCCGGCCGCGCGAGCTGACGATCAGTTTCTCCGTCAAGTTTTGATGGCGGCACCTGAACCATGAAACACGCCGACCTCGCCTCTTTCGACGCCACCCCTCGACTCAATCGGCGTTCCCGGCGCCGCTTGGGCATCGCTGCACTGTTGCTGGGTATGTTGGTTCCGGCGGTGAATGCCGACCCGACGCCGGGGCAGAGCAGCGCGATTCGCGTCAAAGCCGCGTTTTTACGCAATTTCGCCCGCTACGTCACTTGGCCGGAGCCGGTTTCCCCCAGCGTCGATAGGCCTTGGTGCATCGCGGTGTTGGGCCCGGACCCGTTCGGCGAGGTACTGGAAACCAGCGTCAAGGATAGAAGCGAGCAAGGTCACGCGTTTGAAATCGTTCGAGCGGAACGCACGGTGGATTTGCCGATCTGCCATATCGTCTTTGTTGCGTACACCGACATCGCGCTTCGCCACGCCGCTTTGGCCGAGCTGAAACGAAAACCGGTACTGACGGTCGGCGATGCGGAAGACTTTATTGCGGATGGCGGCGTTATCCGCTTTAAAGTCGACGAGCGGGTCGGCATGACCATTAATCTCGATCAAGCCCGCGCCGTTTCGCTGACGATTCAAACCAAGCTGCTGGAAGTCTCCAACGAAATCTTGATCAACGGTATTTTTCGCCGGGTACGATAAGCGATGACGATGCCATCCAACATCCAAGGCCGGCTGGTACTGATTCTGTGGGGCAGCGCCCTGCTGGCGTTTCTGTTGGCAGGCGCCGGCTTGGCAATGTTTCAAAACCTGACGCGGGAGCAAAGAGCCGCGCAAATCATCGAACCCTATGCGCGCATGATCGCGGTTGGCACCGATACAGCCATCGCCTTCGAAGATCCGACGCGTGCGCAGGAAATCCTCGACACCTTAAAATCCAATCCGCAAATTCAAGCGGCGGCCATCGTGTTGGACAACGGCCGGGTGTTGGCGAGTTTCGAGCGTTTGCCGCAAAGCTCTCTAGCGCGGGCACTTCCCGAAAAGGACGGGATTTTCGTGAATCGCGAGCGCGCCGACTGGTTGCAAACCTTATCCAGCGGCGCCAGGCTGTATCTGGCCATGAGTATGGCGGCCATCGAGCAGCAAACCCGCGAAATCTTCGCTTTATTCGGCGGCGGCGTGCTGGTGCTGCTGATCGCCACGATAGGCCAACAACTGATGCTGAAGCGCGCCATCGTCGCGCCGATCGCCGCACTGACCGACGCAAGCGAACGGGTGAGGTTCTCGGCCGATTACCACCACCGCGTGCCGGCCGGCGGCGCCGAGGAACTGGCTCGCTTGGGACAAAACTTCAACGCGATGATGGCGGCAATCCAGGAACGCGAGCAGGCATTGCGCCATGCCAACGTGTTCCAACACACGATATTGCAAAACATCGCCCACGGTATCATCTCCACATCCCCGGACGGCACCGTCACCAGTTTCAATCCGGCCGCCGAGCGTTTACTGGGTTATGCCGCAAGCGAAGTCGTCGGCCGCGCGACACCCGCGCTTTGGCACGACGGCGAGGAAATCGTCCGCTACGCTCGCGAGCTTTCCGCGGAACTCGGAGTAACCCTATCGCCGGGCTTCGAGGTATTCACCGCCAAGCCGATGCGTCATCAACCGGAGGAACGCGAATGGACCTTCATCCGTAAGAACGGGCAACGGATTCCGGTGTATTTGTCGATTACCGCTTTGCGCGACGATGCCGGACGGATCGGCGGCTTCGTCGGCCTGACCTACGACCTTTCCGAACGCAAGCAAACCCAGCAACGCCTGCATTTGCTCAGTTTCGCGCTGGATCGAGTCGAGGAGACGATATTGTTGATGGGCGAGAACGACCCGCGTTTTTTGTATGCCAATCTAAGTACGGTGCGCACCCTGGGCTATAGCCGCGAAGAACTCACCGGCGGCATGAGCCTATTCGACATCATCCCGGATTGGACCGACGCGATGTGGGCGAGCTTCCGGCGGGAACTGAGCGAGCGGCGGCGCGCGCAATTCGAAACCCAGCATCAACGCCGGGACGGCCGACGCTTTCCGGTGGAAGTGACGGCCAATGTGTTCGAATTCGCCGGCCAAATCTACAACTTGGTCATTTGCCGGGACGTTAGCGAATGCAAGCAAGCCGAGGCGGCCCTGGCGAAAAGGGTGCGCGAGTTTCGCACGCTGACCGAGAACCATCCCGACGGCATCGTACGCTTCGACACCCTGGGCCGCCATCTGTACATCAATGCGGCGGCCGCGCGCAGCTCGGGAACTGCCGGAATGTCGCCGATCGGCAAGACCGTATGCGAATTGCCGATACCGGGCAATCCGGACCTGACGCAACCATTGCTGAACGCCGTGTTGGGGGTTGTCGGCAGCGGCGCGCCGAATTTGATGGAATTTACCTGGCCGACCGGACGTACCACCGAAATTCGCCATATTCCGGAACTCGGCGAACATGGCGAGGTAGCCAGCGTGCTGGCGATCGCCCGCGATGTTACCGAGCGCAAGCGTATCGAGGCGGAGCTGGACCAATATAAGCTACAACTGGAAGACACCGTGCGGCGCCGCACCGACGAATTGCGGCTGGCCCGCGACGCTGCGGAAGCCGCCAACAAGGCCAAAAGCGTGTTCCTAGCCAATATGAGCCACGAATTGCGGACGCCGCTCAACGCGATCTTGGGTTTCTCCGGCATGATGCGCCACGACCCGCAGATCACCGAGCATCAGGCGGAGAGCTTGGATATCATCAATCGTAGCGGCGAGCATTTGCTCAATCTGATCAACGACGTACTGGAAGTCGCGAAAATAGAAGCGGGCCGTCTGCAACTGGACATCGCCGCGTTCGATTTATACGCGCTGGTCAAGGACGTCACCGAGATGATGCGCATCCGGGCTCGCGAAAAAGGTTTGTCGCTGGTGCTCGAGCAAGCCGACGAATGCCCTCGCTACGTCAGTTCCGACGAAGCCCGCATCCGCCAGATACTAATCAATCTGATCAACAACGCCGTGAAATTTACCGAACACGGACACGTCACGCTGCGGATGGGGATCAAGCACAACGCCAAACATCATTTGCTGATCGAGGTGGAGGACAGCGGCCCCGGCATCGCGGCGGAAGATCAATCGCGCTTGTTCGAACCCTTCGTACAGTTGGCCGACGGCGTCTCTCAACAAGGGACTGGCTTGGGACTGACGATTACCCGCCAATTCGTCCGGATGCTGGGCGGCGACATTCGCGTTAAAAGCGAATTGGGCCAAGGCTCGCTGTTTCGAGTGGAGTTACCGGTGGCGCTGGCCGGCGCGGAGGGTATTACCGAGTTATCCTCCGCTTCCGGCGGCAAGGTGATCGGCCTGGCCGGCGGTCAACCCCGTTACCGGATACTGATCGCCGAAGATCAGCACGAAAACCGCTTGCTGCTGGGACGCTTGATGACCGGCTTGGGCCTGGACACGAAATTCGCAGAGAATGGCCGGGATTGTGTAACGCTATTCGAGAACTGGCATCCGGACTTGATTTGGATGGACCGGCGCATGCCGGTGATGGACGGCATCGAGGCCACCCAGCGGATTCGGCAAGCGCCGGGAGGACGACACGTTAAAATTATCGCGGTCACCGCGTCGGCGTTTCAGGAACAGCAGCAGGAAATGTTGGACGCCGGCATGGACGACGTGATCCGTAAGCCTTACCAGTTCGCGGAAATATACGACTGCCTGGCACGGCAGCTGGGACTGAGCTATCGCTACGCCAGCGAGGCGCCGGCCACCGCCGCGCCGGCCGTGGATACCGACGCGCTGGCGGCGCTTCCGGCCGAATTGCGCAATCGGCTGACCGACGCCTTGGAAAACCTGAACAGCGAAGCGGTCGCCGCGCTGATCGCCGAAATCGCCTTGCTAGACCCAAGCCTGGCGGTCGCGTTGTCCGGCGTGGCCGACCAATTCAATTATCAAGCGTTGCTCGGATATCTGGATGCCGCTAAGCGGAAGAACGGCTAGATCGGCGCCGGTCCACCAATGGCTATATTCTGGCCATTCAACGAACGCTCGACGCAAGATGGCGCACTATGATTAACGATCCGGCGTGACGCGATGCTCAAAACCTTAGCTTAAAAAGGGAAGCCGCTCGTGCAGGGCAAGACAACTCGGCATACAATAACCGGTTGTATACGACCGATGCGGCGCTGATTCAGGAGCGTTGACAACCAAGGAAGCGCCTGTCGGCAGAATCGGCGAATTCCTCCGCCGGCAGC
>NZ_LUUK01000183.1 GCF_001644025.1 Methylomonas koyamae | reverse complement strand
GCCGCCAATCAGGGCAATATAGCTACATGACGTTTTACATTGAGGCGACAACTAGCTTGAAATTTTCCGCCGGGGGATATTTACTCCTAAATCGAGTCGTTCGACATAAAAACCCGGCTCGTCCAGTACCCTTTGACAATGCTTGGGAGAACTTTACCGAAGGGCGAGAGGGATTTTTCGTTTACTCAGAGGGTGAGTACATGATGGGTCATCTATGCTTCGACAGGGGTTAGCACGAAAGGCCCTCGACGAAACAAGCCAACTGCTGGGTTCACGATGAAAACCGACCACCGGCTGAGCGGAGTCGAAGCCAGCAGTCTCGCTGAGATTCCACTACAGTGGTCGGAGCGGAACGAGGCCCGCGACATGCAAACCCGGTGGCTAAGCCAAGGCAAACTATCTTCGAGAACCGGTCGCGACGCCGAAGCACGCCGCCAACTTGGAGGAAAGGACAATGATCGGGGCTGTCGGCGCGCCGAACAAGGTCAAACCGACAGCGGCCCCAACCGGCCCGCTGCCGGTTGGGGTTTAGCTATGCTCGCATTCCAGCTCGGTTTCGCCGTTCTTTTTGGTGGTCAGCACGCAAGCCCGGTTGGCGCCGTGCTCATGTACGTCCTGCTCCGGGCCATGCTCGCATTCCTGCTCGACTTCGCCGTTGGCTTCGGTTTTCAGCACGCACGTGTCTGCGCCCTTGCCGCTGTCCAAGTTAACGTCGTCGCTGTCGTAACTCAGGGTATCCTTGCCGTTGCCGCCGAGCAGATTATCTTCGTTCAGACCGCCGTCCAGACTGTCCTTGCCGTTTTGACCGTACAGATTGTCGCTGCCGGGGCCGCCGTCCAGGTCGTCGTTGCCGTTGCCGCCCCACAAGCTATCGTCGCCGCTGATGCCGGCATCGACGCTGGTGTCGTCGTCGGTGTCGGACGCATCGTCGTCTACCCCGTCCTTATTGCGATCGCGCAGATTGTTGTCTTCGCCGTACAGGCCGTCGTTGCCGTTATCCCCGTTTAACGTATCCCGGCCGGCATTGCCTTGCAGGGTGTCGTTGCCGTTACTGCCGCTCAGCGTGTCGTTACCGTCTCCGCCCCACAAGCTGTCATGCCCGTTACCGCCGATCAGGTTGTCGTTACCGGTGCCGCCATCCAATTGATCGTTGCCGTGATTGCCTTTCAGCGTGTCGTCTCCGCCGCCGCCACAGATCAAGTCGTTACCCTTGCCGCCGTCGATGATGTCGTTGCCGGCGGTGCCCATGATGACGTCGTCGCCCTTGGTGCCCATCACGACTTCGTTACCTTGTTTGTCGATTTTTTTGATCGCGGTTTCGGCATGAATGGTCACCGTGGCGCCCAAACAGGTGTCTTCGGCGCTGGCGGAGTGACTGAATGCGGCGGCGATGGTCAGGCCGAGTAAGGTTTTAGCGAATGTAGTTTGACTCATGATATTTCCTGGATAAATTAAGTTTTATACGCGGATCGAATGCTTCGCCGCACATTCGATCGACCGGATTGCGCCGAACCGACATCAACGCCGAAACGTCGACCGTCGATCGCAATCGTTTATGTATACCGGAACCGGTAGTGAAAGTTCAATCGGGGGTGATACCGCATCGAAACTGGAACGGGATGTTTCGGTCTACGCGCCTTCAATCGCGGCTGAAGCCGCTCCGACGGCACGGGTTCTAGCAGATCGAACGCAAGTCCTGAATTCTACTTTGTCAGATTACTAAATAAGCATCGTCATTCCGGCATGGATGGCCTGCCCCGTTGGAGCGCGGAGCGAATCCAGACGTCGTGGATGGGTTTAAGCCATACCATCCGTGGCACTGGATGCCCGCGTCCCGGCGGGCATGACGGTCTTAAACAAATCCGACAAAGTAGAATAAAACGGCGTCGGCATTCAGCCTGGCTCAAGCGCCGAACAAGGCCGAGCTCAAATAGCGTTCGCCGGAATCCGGCAGCATGACGACGAAGCTTAGTCCGGCGTAGTCGGGCAACGCGGCCAAGCGCATCGTCGCGGCCAACGCGGCGCCGCTGGACAAGCCAGCCAGTATCCCCTCCTCCTTGGCCAAACGGCGGGCGTATTCGACGGCTTCGGTTTCGCTGGCGGTTTCGATTCGATCGATCAGGTCCAGGTCGAGTATCGCCGGCACGAAGCCGGCACCTATGCCTTGAATGCCGTGGGCACCGGGCTGTAAGACCTGTCCGGCGCGGGTTTGGCTCAGCACCGGGCTGGCGGCCGGTTCCACCGCCACGGTTTCGATCCGCTTGCCCTGGCGTTTCAAAAATCGTCCGGTGCCGGTGATGGTGCCGCCGGTGCCAACCCCGGCGACGAACACATCGACCGTGCCGGCGCTGTCTTGCCAGATTTCCGGGCCGGTGGTTTGTTCGTGTATCGCCGGATTGGCCGGATTTTTAAATTGTTCCAACAGCAAATAGCGATCCGGATCGGCCGCGGCCAGCCGTTCGGCGGCTTCTACCGCGCCGCGCATGCCCAGTCGGCCGTCGGTCAACAACAGTTTGGCACCGTAGGCGCCCAGCAATACCCGGCGTTCGCGGCTCATCGTATCCGGCATCGTCAGTGTGATCGGAATGCCGCGCGCGGCCGCCACCGCCGCCAATGCGATACCGGAATTGCCGCTGGTGGCTTCGATCAAGGTCACGCCGGGCTTGAGCAAGCCCTGCCGTTCGGCCGCCCAAACCATCGCCGCGCCGACCCGGCATTTCACCGAATAGGCCGGATTGCGGCTTTCGATTTTGGCGAAGATTGTCACCGGCAGCTCGCGGCCGATCCGATTCAGCCGGACCAGCGGCGTGCGGCCTATCGAAGCGGAATTGTCGGTAAACCAGTTAGCCATATCGATTCCCCATCAGGGCTGACGCAATGCAAAAAAAAGCCGCCTTGACGGCGGCGTGAGCAAGATGCCACGAGAAAGGACATCACCATGAAACCGTATCGCAGCGCATCGCGGGTTCCGCCTTACATGCCGTATTGGGCGGAGACGCTGAAACTGCCGAAATGATGCGGCGCGCCCGGCATCAACGGGTTTTCCCGGCGCGACGCCTTGGCTTGGTGCCAGGCGGCGGCCGGCGCGGGCCGACCTAAATAATAACCTTGCAACAATTTGCCGCCGGCATCCAGCGCGATGTCGAGCTGGATTTCGTTTTCGATGCCTTCGATGACCGGCTGGGCACCCAAGGCCTGCACCACTTCGATCAGCTTCGGCAACACCCGGCGGATTTTACCGCCGCGCTCGGCTTCCCGAATCAGGCCGGCGTCGAATTTGACGTAATCCGGCGCCAAATGCCAGAGCCGACCCAAATTGGAATGGCGGCTGCCGAAGTGGTCGATCGCGATCTTGAAACCGCGATCGCGATAATTCTCCACCGCTTCGGCCAAGGCCCGATCGGCGTCAACCGCGTTTTCCATGATTTCCAACACCACTTGGGTGGTCGGCACCGCGTGCAGATGCAGAATATGTTCGAACACCTTGCCGTGGGTATTAACGCTGACCAACAGTTTAGGGTGTACGTTCAAAAACAATTGGCCGCGCTCCTCGGGTAACTCCAGATAGTTGAGCATGTGCAAGGTACGCGCCACCCGATCCAACTTCACCAATTTATCTTGATTGTCGGCCCAACCGAATGCGAAGTCCGGCGACACCGCTTCGATGCCGGTCGAAGGTCTGAGCAGGGCTTCGTAACCCAGCAAGCCCTCCGAAGTCGAGGTATCGAAGATCGGCTGAAACTCGCTGCGCAAGCGCAGTCCGATGTAGCGGCTCAGCACTTGCGCCGCTTCCACTTCCAGTTTGAATTCGTCCAGGTCCAGATACAACACTCGTTCCAGGTCGTCCCGTATTGCTTCGATCGTGGTTTGCACCATGCGTTTGCCCTCCTGCGTTTCGGCCGCGATCAGCGTCCGTATATCTTGTCGAAGATGCCGTCGTCGGCGAAATGCTTGGCTTGATTTTCCGGCCAACCGCCCAACTGGGCGATGGTCACCAACTCCAACGCCGGGAACTGTTTGGCGTATTTGGCCGCCACTTCTTTATCGATCGGGCGGTAGAAGTTTTTCGCGATGATTTCCTGGCCTTCCTTGCCGTACAAATATTTCAGGTATTCGGTCGCGACTTCGGTGGTGCCGTGTTTACGGGCCACGTCTTCGACGACGGTCACCGGCGGTTCGGCCAGGATGCTGAAGCTGGGCGTGACGACTTCGTACTTGTCGGCGCCGAATTCCTTCAATACCAAATAGGCCTCGTTCTCCCAGGTGATCAACACGTCGCCGATGTCGCGCTCGGCGAAGGTGGTGGTGGAACCGCGCGCACCGGTATCCAGTACCGAGGTGTTCTTGAACAATTTGCCGACGAAGTCCTTGGCCGCTTCTTCGCTATTGTTGTTGTGTTTCAGGGCATAGGCCCAAGCCGCCATGTAATTCCAACGCGCGCCGCCGGAGGTTTTCGGATTCGGCGTAACCACGCTGAGGCCGGGCTTGATCAAGTCGCTCCAATCTTTAACATGCTGCGGATTGCCCTTGCGCACCACGAACACGATGGTCGAGGTATAAGGGGCGCTATTGTTGGGCAACTGGCTTTGCCAGTTTTCCGGAATCAGGTTGCGGCGCGCCAGTTGGTCGATGTCCGCCGAGATCGCCAGCGTCACCACGTCGGCCTCCAGGCCGTCCAGCACCGCCCTGGCCTGCTTGCCGCCGCCGCCGTGCGACTGGTTGACGGTGACGTTGTCGCCGGCTTTGCCTTTCCAGTATTTGGCGAAGGCTTGGTTGTATTCTTTATAGAATTCGCGGGTCGGATCGTAGGACACGTTCAACAAGGTCACGTCCGCCGCGAAGGTCTTGCTTGCCGCCGCCGTCAGTAGGGTGACGGCAATCAAACCGAATAATCTGTTCTTCATAAGTGATCTCTCAAAAGCTATTTTGGTGAAATGGTTGCCATGTCCGCATCCGTGCGACTATCCGTGGGTCTAGCCTCAACCTAGCCCCCGTCCTGGGAGCAGCGGAACCGGCTTCCTGCCGCAATGACGAATCCGTTAAAACGCCAATTGGAAGCGGGTGGCGAATACGTTCTCCGACGGACGATTGGTGAATGCCGCGGCCGATAATCCCGCACCACCGTCGAAGTAGGTTTGCTCGTAATCGGCCATGATTCGGGCATTTTGGTTTAGGAACCAGTTGAAACCCACCGCCCAGGCCGTGGCGTGTTTGGCCGACTTAGCCGGATTCAAATAATTGAACGCGGTGGTGTCGACATTGAATTCGCTCCAGCGCGCCGCCACTTGCAAGGCGCCCCAACTACCTTCCAACGGATTGAACGGCCGAATCGGCTTGACGCTTTGGAAGGTGTTGTCTTCGCCGGTCAGCACGTAGGAAAGCTGCACCTGCCACGCCGTATTGTTGAGTTGGCTACGCACGCCGGGGATGGTTTGACCGGTCCGGGTAGCGATGACTTCCTGAGCCGACAACACGTATTCGCCCATGATGCCGAACGGACCGGCATACCAATAGGCTTGCGGGTAAACCCGGTAATGCACGCCGTCCGCCTGTAGGGTACCGGTATAGGCGCTACGCATGCTGTTGTAATTCAAGAACGTGGATCGCCCTATCGGCGTGCCCTGATTTTTCAAGGCCTGCAAGCTAGGCCGTTCCCAAGTACCGGCGACACCCAGGCCCAGACCTTCCAGCCAGCGGTTACCGCCGTGTTGGAACGGATGTACCCACAAGCGCCCGACAAATTCCTTATCGTCGTCGGTATCCGGGGAGTTTTTATCGATGCTGCCGTCGTCGCCGGAACCGTTAAACACGCCGAGTTGATAGCTGACGAAGTTGCGAAAATCCACCGGCCCCGCGTAATCGGCCTTGTAACCCGGCGCAGCGAACGAACCGTGCAACATCACGCCGACATCGCGGTTGCTGGCCAGATAGGTCGGGAACGCGCGTTCCAGAAACGTACCGTCCGAGTCGCCTTGCAAACGCTCCAAGCTCAGCGGGGTTTTTTGCTTACCGACGCTCAAGCTGGCGTAGGGCAAATAGGCGTAATCCAGGTAGGCGTCCGGCAGGATATTGGTGGCCGCGAAATCCGGCATGATTTTGAAGTACAAGCTGTCCCAGAATTTACCTTCCAACCAAATCCGGGCTTGCTTCAACTCGAACTTGTCAGTCTCCGCGCCGCCGCTGATACCGTTGGCGGCGGTCGCCCCGGTCCAACTACCGCCGGTGAAAAAGCGCGCGTCGGTTTGTACCGCGCCGCGAATCCGTACTTGATGTTTACCGTCGGCCGAGGAAATCCGAAAGCCGTCGCTACCGCCTTCGACTTTAGGCGCGCGGCTGGCGGCAGTGGCGGCCACTTCTTTGTCGACTTCCAGTTTGCGTTCCAGCGTGTTGATCTTGCGATTGAGCTTTTCGACTTCCGGATTCGATTGCGCGACCGGTGCGACAGCAGTCGGCGCGGCGGCGGCCGCTTTCTCGAACCGTTCCAGTCTGGCTTCCAGTTCGCGAATGCGCTGCTCTAGCGCTTGGGCGTCGGCGGCTTGGGCATCGGCGACGCCGAATAGCGCCGAGCCGATCGCGCCCACCAATAGGCGGCGTTTAACATGAGTCATGTGGTGTTTTCCTGTTATCGCTTGCTTCCGGCGTTCCGGTCAGAAGGTCGTTATTGTTATTTGGCTGGCGTCTCCGGCGATCCGGTCGAATCGAATAAGTGCTTGAAAGCAACCGGATCAAATCGGTATTTTTGGGTCGGCTACTCGGAATCTTTCGCGCTTGTCGATTTGCACGACCCGGCCGTCGTGAATGACGACCTCAATGGAACCAAAGCGGATGTCTCGCAGAATCTCCGCGATCTGTAGGGCAATCTCGTTATGATTGCCCGGCTTAAACGAGCGGTTATTGGTTTCGGTTGCCATATCGCCTCCCCGAGGTGGTGGACTGGGACGTTATTGAGTCGCTCCGTTGCCGGACCCGGCCGGCGACGTTGGGGAGATGATAAGAGGCTCGTTATTCGATGAAAAACGATATAAATTGAAATACAAATCTATAAATAAGATATGCATGTTGCCGGGCTGCTGAAAAACCAGCATGAATAGTCGATATTCCAACCACTTAGCAGCAGCGCGTGTCTCGGCGACAGCAAAGATACCCTTGCCCTACGGCGACTTGATTCAATTTCGCGACCGCGACGTTCGGCGTGATTTAAACGATCGCATGACGGTCAAGCCGTTACCCTGTGGCGGTACGTTGCGTATCCGGGTTAGCGCATCCGCGTTAGCGTTATTTTGCCGATGTTAGGCGAGGGTGTGAGCAATAGCGAAAGGACGCGGGATTTTCGGGCTTAGCCCATCAAGAGGGATCAATCAGTCAACCTTTTGCCAGCGTTTGTTGGCGATTGGCTGAAGGCTATTAGGCTGGTTCACAGGGGGTTTTGCCGTCCTCGCCAGGCGTTTGAGCGTGAGTGCAAGTCTGAATAGCCTCGCGGTTCAAGCTATAAGGTGTGCAGTCCATCATCCATCCTAACGCTCATGAAGGCTTGGCAATCGCCCCGGTAAATCAAAGGCTTCTGTAGGAGCGACGCATAGTCGCGATGCATCGTTTTAATTCGCGACTATGCGTCGCTCCCACAATGACTTTCAGAGTAAAATAAGGCCGGACACTGCCTGTCCGTCTCGGGATTGGATTCAATTGATGCCATAAACCGAGTTGGGGCTGGGCGAGTAAACAGACCTTTGCCCTAGCAATGTCTGCATTCCTCACATCCTCGTGCAACATGATCGGCATACGGCGGAACGCTTGCCGGCTTCCGCCATACGCGGGTTAAAAATTATGAAAACTCAATACTCAACCTTAACCGACCCAATAAAAGTACGAGGAGCACCTGGATTTAAAAATGAGTTACTATTATCAGTCGCCGAATAATATTTGTGATCTAGCAAATTCTCCACGTTAAACTGCAAAGTAGTTTTTGCCTTTACGATAGGCAATTGATATCTCAGTAGAACGTCTACCTTCCCGTAACCAGGCAATTGAAAGCTATTACTGTTATCGCCTTGCCGTTCGCTCTGGAAATAAACGCCAGCACCAACACTAAGGCCATGTAATGCCGATTCCTGAATATCATATTTTGCCCACAAACTGCCCGAGTTTCTGGGAATATTCCATAATCGATTTCCTGCGTTATCACCGCTCAAAATATTGGCATCGGTATATGCATAAGTTGCAATCAAATTCAATCCATCGGCAACTTGTCCTGAAATATCAATTTCGACGCCTCGACTACGTGCTTCACCAATTGTTTGCGCAAACCTTGTTCCCGCGATTGGTACACTTATGTTCTGTTTGGTTAACTGATAAAACGCCACTGATGAATTTAACCGTTTATTTAAAAATTCGGTTTTAAAACCCGCCTCGAATTGCTCTGCAGACTCTGGCGCAAGTATATTTCCACCTACGCCTGGACTAGTATTAGAGGCACCTAACGACTCAACAAAATTACCGTACAACGAAAGCCATTGCCAAGGTTGATATAGCAACCCTACTCTTGGGCTGAATTTTTGATTTTCAATATCCGAATAACTTGAGGTTGCGTCACTTAGCGAAACTGAAGAGGAGCCGCTTCCTCTATTTGCCCAGTCGTAGCGTCCGCCTCCAAGGATGTGTAGTTTTTCAAACAGAGTCATCTGATCTTGAAAATAAACACCATTCCAGCTTAAGCGTTGATCCGAAAAATCATTTTTGGGGATACTAGCCAGGTCAACACCTGATTGACCATATTGAGGATTGTAAATATTTATTGAATTAACTTGCCCGTCAAATATAGCGGGAGGCAAAAACCAACCATTAAAGGAACTTCTCATTTCGTAATAGTCCCATCCTACCAATACACTATGCGTTATATCCCACGTTGCGAATTTACCGGTAATATTAAGGATGCCACCTAAAACATCTTGAGTTCCTGGGCCGCAGCAGAATGCTCTTGCAAGTTCTCCTGTAGCTATATTAATTATTCCTGGCGCCGCGTGTTGAAGATCCAAAACATCGCGGTTAATATGCTTAAATTGTGCATTTACTTTCCAATTTTCCGAAATCTCATGATTCAGAGTTAAGCCTGTACTAAATAGTTCTGTATTGCTTTTATCTATAGACGGCTCCCCTAAGTATCTGGATATTGGAATATCAAGCGGTCTTCGAGTCACGGAGGATGCAACTACCCCGTGGTCTTCTAATGTATCTTCGTTTGAATAAATAAAGTCCAAATCAAGTTGGGTGCGATCACTAATTTTCCAGGTCAAAGATGGTGCAACGTAGGTGCGCTCCGTAAATGCAAAGTCACGAAATGAGTTTTTATCCAAATATTCAAAATTAATTCGATACAGCAAGGAACCTTCTTGATTAATAGCCCCCGTCGAATCTGCAAGGGTTTGATATAAATCGTATGAGCCAAACCGTTGTTCTAACGAATAATAGGGTTTCTCTTGAGGTCTTTTCGTAACCACATTAATCATGCCACCTGGTTCTATGCGCCCATATAAGTTTGCGGCGGCACCTTTTACGACTTCAATTTTCTCTGCATTTGCCAATGGAACTCTGCTGACCGGCCATCTCATTCCATCTACATAATTGGCATAATTAGTATTGAAACCTCGAATCATAAATTGCTCGGAGAATCCTCCAAATGTAAAACCTTGGAACACGCCGCTAACATTTTTAATTGCATCACCGACTTGAATCGCTTGTTGGTCATGCATAACAGCTTTAGTCACAACTTGTATCGATAATGGAGTCTCCATAATTGGAGTGTCCGTCTTGGTTGCGGTGGAAGCATTCGGCAAACTGTAATCCGGATTATAGGGATCGGTCGAATCGTAAGTAGCTTTGCCAACGACCTGCACCGCCGGCATGGTCTGCGGCCCCAGATTGTTGTGCAGCTCCGCCGCTCGCGGCTGCAGGGTGATAGCCCCGTCACCGGTCGTCACGGCTTGCAACGGCGCATCGCCCAATAAAATCCGGATCGCTTCGTCGGCGGTGTAGTCGCCTTGCAGGGCACGGCTGCGCAGGTTGTCGGCGATGTCGGTGCCGTACATCAGTTGTTGCTGACTTTGCCTGCCGAACATCAGTAAAGCTTGGTTCAGCGATTGGGCGGGGATGTCAAAATGGTGTTTGCCGGCGGCATCGCCGTGGGCGGTTTGCGAGATCAACGCCGCGAGTAAGACAGCTTTGGCGGTATGGCGCCGGCCCTTGCCGGCTGAATGTTTGCAATACTTTGCGTTGGACATGGATACTCCTGGTTTCGGTCGGGTTACACGGCAGCATTTCGGCTGGTGTTAGTTAAGACGGAAACTTTTTGAAAACCCACATCGGGCGGTCATGGATTTTTTGTTGGGAGAGTTCGGAATGGACGGTTCGCGTTTATCGTTGGCGTCGCCCCGGCACGGATTGCCGGGGCCCAGAAGCCACGGATGGCAAAGTTTCAACGCATCCTTGTGGCATGGATCCCGGCAATCCATGCCGGGATGACGGCTTCGATCTGATTCAACCATTAACGCGAACAAGGCCTTAATGCTTGGGGTGTCGTGGTGGACTTGGAAAATGATTTGAGGCGGGAATAAATTCTCGATGATGGGTTTCACTGCGCTCTCGGCAACTGCTCCATGCGTTGCTCTAGCTCCTGCATCCATGCAGTCGTACCCATCCGGCTCCGTTGTTTTAACTCTCATCACCCTCCCCTCTCGGCAACTGCTGCCAGCGTTGCCCTACCTCCTGCGTCCATGCAGTCGTCCAGCAAGAGAGGTTTTTTGTGCGTCGGGAGAAGGTGCGGGGTGTGAACAGCGCCTAACGCAACACCACCAGATAGGGCGTGATGCTGACTATTTGCAGCGCCGGGATGGCGGCTTTTAAACTGGCGATGGCTTGATCCAGCGCATCCAAGCGAAACAGACCGCTGATGCGCTTGTCGGCCAGCGCGGTATTCAGCAACATGACGCGGCCGGGACGGTATTGGTTGATTTGGGCAATCGCGTCGCTTAGCGGCAAGCCGTCGAATTGCAGATAGCCGGCCCGCCACAGCGCCATGCCGTCCGGTTGGCCGGCGTTTTTTAAAGTGATGTTGTTGGCGCCTATCGACGCCGACTGCCCCGCCGTCAGGCGTTGTTGGTGTTGCTGCCCCGCGTCTTGTATTTCAACTATCCCTTCAACCAGTTCGACTTCGGTCTGCTCGGGTTGTCGCTTTACCGCGAAAGCCGTACCCACCGCCCGCACTTCGCTGCCGGCGGCAGTGACCACGAACGGCCGTTGCGGATTTTTAGCCACGTCAAAAAACGCTTCGCCGGCTAATAACTCCACCCGGCGCGTGCCGGCGTCGAAGTGGATGGCCAGGGCCGTGGCGGTGTTAAGCATCACCCGCGAGCCGTCGGCCAAAGTCACGCTGCGCTGCTCGCCTTTACCGGTCGAGTAGTCCGCGCGCCAGAATGCCGGCGGATACAGCATAGTCAGCGTGGTAGCCAGCAATGCGCAGCAGGCTACCGCCAAACCTAACGAACGGCCACGGCGTCGGCGGTGCGTTCTGTTGTCAACGCTGTCTTTAAAATCCATGCGGCTGCCATTTCCGCGCAGACGGGAATCCAGCATGACAACCGGACTTGCAGCCAGCACATCCGCTGCCTTCGCTTGCCTGCCACCTTGCCCTGGAGACTGTCGTAAAAGCTCGCTTTCTTCTCGGGACGACTGCATCGATACAGAAGATAGGGTAATGTCGGGATCGATTGCCGAGAGGGTTGGAGCGAGGGAATCAAAATGCGTCAAAGCGTTAGTTTGCATCCCCTCACCCTGCCCTCTCCCAGGGGGAGAGGGTTGTATTTCGGCTTGTAAGCTCCCCTCCCCCGGTAACGGTTGCGCACCGGGAATGATGCGGCGGCCGCGCAGTTGCCCCAAGCCCGCCCACAGCGTTTCGGCGCGTTGCCAGGCTTGTTCGTGGGCGCTGTCGGCGGCGCGCCAGGCGTTCAGCTCTTGCCGCGCGGACACGGGAAATTCACCCGAATGCAGTCTACTTAACCAAGCGCAAGCCTGTTCCAGCAAACGCTCGGCATCATCCGGCATCGGTTCGGTGGACATGGTCAATTCCTGGTTGAACGGTGGGGGAGATATATCATAGACGAGGCCCAAACCCGGAACCACATGACCGGCTAGGACTGATCCAGGGTTTTGGCGCAATGCAGCAGCGCCTTTTTGACGTTCTCTTCGACAGTGCGAACCGAGATATTCAGGGTTTCGGCGATTTCGCGCTGCTTCATGCCCTCGAAGCGGTTTAAATAAAAAATCCGCTGGCATAAAGGCGACAAGCTGGTCATGGCTTCGATCAGCCTATCCAAATCCTGCTCCGCCAGCGCGACGGTCTCGGCGCAACGCGGATCTTCGGCTTCCGGCGGCTCGTGTTCCGGCCAATCGACGATCGCGCTATTGCGTACGGTCTGGCTGCGGTAGTGGTCGAACAGCAGATTCTGCGCGGTACGGAATAAATAGGCTTTCAGATTGCCGACATTACCCAGATCGTCGCTGCGGCATAAACGGACAAAGGCTTCCTGGCAAAGGTCGGCGGCGGTTTCCCGGCAGCGCACGCGCGAAAACAGCACGGCCTCCAGCTCGCCGTGGCAACTGACGTACAGCTCTTGCAACGATTGATGCGGGTGAAATGACATGGGTCGCCGGTTTTGATTGCGTCCGTATAGGCAGCTAAACCGGATCAACCAGCAAAATTAACGCCGTAAGCGAAAATTTTTTTAGAATCAAAAGGCTGTCGATAGGCCGAACTCGCGCATTGCGGCCGCCTGCTATTGAACTATGTTAAATCACTACATCATTCGACGGCACGAGGATCAGGCGTAACCGAAGGCCTTGAGATAGGGCTCCAGCACGGGCAGGATGGTTTGAAATTGGCTTTGGTAACCGTGCCAGCGAGCGACGGCGCTACGGTAAATCGGCCGAGACACTGCCCCAAAGCTGGGTGTGGCCACGTAACGGCCGGCCGAACGCTCGTGGAAGCGCGCCACTTCCGGACGCCACTCGACGTCCAGCAATTCGAACACCCGCCGAAAGCTGGCTTCGAAATCGTTGACCACGTCCTCGTAGCGCAATTCCAGATAGGCCGGCGCGATTCGGTCGCGCAAACTCAGCCACAAATCCATCACCGCCGCGTATTGGCGGGCGATGCCTTGCCAGGACAACAGATTCACGGTGGCCGGCGCCAACGCGAACGATTGCATCGCGCAGCTCAGACACACGTCGCGCGGATCGCGGAGCGCGAACAGAATTTTCGCTTCCGGAAACAAAGTGGCGATCAGGCCGGTTTCGATACTGTTTAGCGCCACCTTGTTGACGAAAGTTTTTTTCAACGCGGCCGACGTGAATTCCTCCACGGCACGTTGCCAGTAAAACGCCCGCAAGCGACGCGCGCCGGCAATATCCAGGGCCTTCAGCGCGGCCGGCGTATCGCCGGCGATGCCGGTCGCCGCGGCCAACTCTTGTGTCACTTCCTCGATCAAGTGGTTTTCGTCCGAGGTCAGTACCTCGGGATGCGCCGCCAGCACTTGCTCGGTCAGCGTGGTACCGGAGCGCAAGAAGCCGATCAAGAATGCCGGGACCGGCAAATTGTCGGCAAAGTCGGTTACGCGCCAGCGTCCCAGCAAGGCGTCGTCGTAACCGTGTTTGAACAAGGCGATCCGGTCGAACAGATAATTGGCGTCCACGTTCCGGGCTTCTGGACTAGCCGCCGCCAACACGCCAGCCCTCGAGAACATCTCAAAGGCTTCGGCGTAGCGCTGTTGTTTATCGTAGACCTTGGACAGCTCCAAGCAAGCCCGCGCCAACTGCCCGCTGTTTTGCTCGGCGGCAACGACCCGCTCCAGCCGCCCGCCGGCGTCGTCCATCCGTTTCTTGTCGATTTCCAGCAGGGCCATCAGGATTTGGCAGCCGGCGTCGCTCGGCGCCAATTGCAGGACTTTTTGCATCTGGGCGATGGCTTGATCGGTGTGGTTCAAGCGGTGCAGACAGGCGGCGATCGCATATTGCGCCGAGGCGCTGACCGGCATGCGCTTGGCGGCGGCCCTGGCCAATTGCAACGCCAAGTCGATGTCGCCCCACATTTGCATTTGCTCGGCGAATTCCAGCAAGACCCTAGCGTCGATCTTTTCCGGTTGGCGCAACATGGCCTTGGCGGCCTTGGCCAGATATTGCTTGCCTTCGGCGAGCCGATGCCGCCAACACAAGCCTTGGCCCACGCCGGCCAAAGCTTCGGCGTGATTGGGCTTGATCGCCAATACTTGCCGATAAGTCTGTTCGGCGGCGAGAAAGTCGCGGCGTTGATAGGCGTGGTAGCGGGCGGTTTCCAACAATTGCTTCGGGTCGGATTCGCCGCTCCCGGCCTCGGCCTTCTCGGCGCAGCAATGTTTGAATTTTTTACCGCTGCCGCACGGGCAGGGATCGTTACGACCGGGTCTGGCCGGGGCGGATATCGTCATCGTCAATCGTGGTTAACGCGGGAGGCGGCATCATAACCGACAAACACCAAAACGGTAGGGCCTGGCCGGCCGCTCCGGTGTCGCGGAGCAAACATCGGCCAATTTTAAGCCACCCGCGCCTTGCGCCGAACCGTTACGCCAAAACCGGCCAAAACGCTGCCGAACAACCAGACCGCGCCGGGTAGCGGCACTTGCGAGACCGTGATGGTGTTGCCGCTGACCGCGAAATGCAAGGTATCCGAGCTGAAAGTGATCCGGTAGTCGCCGTGATCCAAAATCGGATTGACGAAGCCGGTTGGCGCCGAAAAGCTATCGCCGGAATTGATGCCGGCCGCCGCTTCGGCGTCGGTCAAGCGATAATCGGACATCACATATTGGTAGTTACCGGCGGCCAGAGTAATGTCGAAGGCCGGATCGCGACGGAAGTGAATCGAACCGTCCGCCGCGCCCTGCACTTGAGTTCGGCTGACCAAGCTGATCGTCGGCGTGTTGACGGTCGCGCAATTGTTGGCGATGTCGTCGCAACGGGCCAAATGGTTGGCGGCGGTCAAGCCGGCGGAACCGTCGTCCAAATACCAATGGGTATCCGGGTCCAGCCAAGTCAGTTCGCCGTCGCCGTTCAGATCGGCCGCGAAATAACCGGCGGTCGCGACGTTGCTTTGCGATGCTTCGTAAGCCAACACATCGACACTAAAACTGCCGGCGGTGGTCATGGCGACCTTCCAGGTATCGAAGGTGGTACCGCCGGCTTGCAAGAACAGCGTGCCGTCGACGCTGAGGGTATTGGCCTGGGCCGAACCGATCGCGGTCAGTGCCAAGCCGGCCGCGATAGCGGTGCGTAATACATGCTTCATTGTGAAATTCCTTGTGTTTGATATTGATTGATAAATGATCGATTAAGCCGTTTTCACTGCAGCCGGCAAATCAATGCCGACATTATGGATACCGCCGCCACGGCGGATTCGCGCGGCGATAACCGCTTCCACGAGAACCGCGCCTCCAGGCAAACCCGCCGGCCCGCGTCAAACTCGAACCGCGCCCGCAGCCGGAGTTAGCTCGGCAAAAACCGGACCACAATGTAATCTCTCGCTGACACAAGCACTTAGCCGTCACTAAGCGCGCCGGATAAACTTACAAGTTGGGTCATTTCACGCGGATTGCGGGAAATGACCTATTCTCGAGATCACGCCGACCGGTTTGAAAGCGCCGACCACAAGCCAGCCTGATCTCGAGGCGCCCAGGCCAGCCCTACACCGGGTTTTGGGCCGCGACTGCCACACGCCGCGATCGCGGCGAGCTACCCGAATCCTGCCTGACTAGCGAGCCGCCCACCCACGCTCAACACATAAAAAAGCCCCGGAACGCGGGGCTTTCTCAATGCGAGGCTCTATCGGTTTCGTCTGCTAGCTGAATTTACCGCCCGCTCGCGCATACCTGCCTCGGACGAGCGCGCCCAGCAGCGCCGAGCCAAATAGCCATAGGCCGCTCGGTAACGGCACCGACGCGACCGGGCCCGAGCCCAACGTCGAATTGCCGGCAATCAGATCGAAGTTCAGACCCGTGCCGTAGGTGTGGCTGTGCAGGTCCAAATTAAAGGTCAGCGTGAGTGTTTTATCACTGTTACTGACCCAACTGCTCCAGTCGCCGACATCCAGCGTCTTATCGTCGAAAAAATTCGCCGCGCCCGCCGCATCGGCTGCACTGAAATCATAGCTGGCACTTGAATGAGCGGTGGCGCCAATCACGTCGATGGAGAAGGACAGCGTATCGCCGCCGCTCAAGGCGGTAATGCCGAACTCGGGGCTAAGTAGACCCAGCAACAGATGTTGGGCCGGCGCATAAGACGAGGTGTCCAGATTTAGCGTAAGACTGGCATGGTAATCGTGATAAGCGGCGTCGGAACTGGTATTCGACACGCCTAAAGTCCCTTGCAGCCAAACCTGACTGCTACCGCCAATGTCGAAGTCGTGCAACACCGTCGGATTGCCGGCCAGCAGTGCTGAAACATCGGCGTTTTGAGGCAGTGCGGTGCCGAACGCACCGCTTGCTTACCGGCTGCATCGGTTTTCGGTGCCGGTACTTGACCGATGGCGGCGCGGCTTTCGCTGACGCTCGCAACGCTATCGGCGTGGGCCGCCGCCGTCAGCTGAATGCCGGTTTGGCCGGCCGTCGCGTTGGCGGACGAACCCATCCCGCCCTGCGCCCAAGCGGTAGCGACGATTGGTGAAGTGAAACCGTAACCGCTGCCGCCTGTGGCATTCGCCGCCACGCTGGCATGGCCGGCCGTACTCGACGCCCGCGCTTGCGAATTGGCGCCGCCACCGGCACCGGCTCTACCACTGCCATGCCCTTGGCCGCCATCGCCGCCATAAGCAAACGAAGTCACGGACACCGACTGTGTGCCGGTATTATTGCCGTTAGCCAACGAGCTGGCCGCGCCGCCGTTACCGCCGTTGGTGTCGCCGAACAGATTGACGCCGCCATTGCCGCCGCGCGCCTTGTCGCTTACCGTGACAGCGCTATTGCCGGAAGCGGTGCCATAACTGGTACTGATCGCGGAGCCGCCCGCGCCTGCCTGACCGCCGTAGCTGACGCCGCCTAGGCCACCCAAGGCATGACCGGAAACTGTAGCGTCGTGGTTGTCGCCGCTGGACGCGACCTTGGCCGTATTGTTGGCCTGACCGCCCGCGCCGCCGGTCGCGCCGTGATCGGCATTGCCGCCGTCGCCACCGGTCGCGCTACCCCACGCGTAAACCGAACCGGCGCTGTTGTCGGCATTGACGAAAGCCGTTCCCACCGCGCCGGCACCGGCCGCGCCGCTCGGCGCATCACTCAAATTGCCGCCGTTGCCGCCGGTGGCGTAGTTGTACAGCGATAAGGCGTTGACGGCGGCGGACTTGCTTAGCTGGCTGTCGGCGCTACCGGCCGCACCCACCTGCCCGCCAACGCTGCCGCCGCCGTTACCGCCGTTGGCGGTTTGACTAAGGTTCAGATCGGCGCTGGTTTTTCCGTCGACTTTATTGACCAAGTTGACCGAAGCGCCGGTACCGCCGGCGACCGACGAACCGCCGTTGCCGCCGCGAACCTCGCCGGCGACTTCGACCGTCCCGTTGCCGGTGGATTCACCATAGGCGGCTGCCAAGTCCAGACCTAAGCCCGCCAAACCGCCGTTACCGGCGATACCGGTATTGGAATCGCCGCCGTTACCGCCAATGGCAACCGCACTGGCATTGACGCTGCCGCCGTGAATCAGCGCGATCTCCGCATTGGCGTCGCCGCCATTGCCGCCATTCCCGTTGCCGGCGGCACTAGCCGCACCACCCGATCCGCCTTCGGCGCTACTTTTTCCGGTAACCGCGCCGGCGCCGTCATCGACATTGTTCAACACCGATTTTGCCTGGCCTCCACTACCGGCTTGGCCTGCGGGATGGTTTTCGATGCCGACACCTAGCGCAAAAATAATGCTGCTGACATTGCCACCGTCACCGCCTTCGGCGTATTGTGTCAAGTTAAATGCACCGCCGGTCGAACCGCTGACCAAATTATCGGCAATGGAATCGCCACCCACGCCACCGTCGGCGCCGAGGTAGCCCCGACCGCCCTTGCCGCCGCGTTGGTCGAGAGTCACCGCGACATCGCCATTGCCGGTGGATGTGCCGCTGGCTTGCGCCGAAGCGGTACCACCCGCACCGCCTTTGTTGCCCAAACCCTGGCCGGTACCGCCGTCGCCGCCCCAAGCGCGGGTATCCACTTGCACCGCCCCAGTGCCGGCGCCTTTGGCGCTGGTGGCTGTGGTCGCCGTACCGCCGTTGCCGCCGTTGCCATTGGCATAGCTGGCTCCGCCATAGCCTCCGTAAGCGGTGGTATCCGCGCTAATCTGGCTGTTATTGTGGGTAGCCACGGCATTGGCTGAAGAACTCGCGGCGCCGCCAACACCGCCCGTACCGTTTTCCGCTCGGTTCGAGCCGCCGTTTCCGCCGGTGGCGTCATCATAGGCGTCGGCGTCAGTGGCGCCAACCGCACTACTAACGCTACTGGCCGAGCCGCCGGAACCGCCGCTGCCGCCGTAGCTATCGCCGCCCGTGCCACCGGTCGCGTCGCCGCTGGCAGTCGCACTCTCGCCGGTGGCAGCCGTGCTATTTTGGGCCTTACCGCCCGCGCCGCCGTTGCGCTGATTGTTGGAATCACCGCCGTGACCGCCGGTTGCATTACTGCCAGCATCGGTATCGCTATTGTTTCCGACAGCGGTATTGATGCCATTAACCGTCGTGGTGGCATCCGCCCCAGCGCCGGCCACGCCGCTAACCGCATTGAGCAAATAGCCGCCGTCACCGCCCTGGGCATTGCTATAGATTTGCAGGGATTTGGAACTGGTGTTTCTGCTTAAGCTGCTGTTGGCGCTGCCGGCGAGACCCGCCACGCCACCATGGCTGCCGCCGGCGTTCCCGCCGTGGGCGGTTCCCGCCGTGGGCGGTTTGAGTCAATCGTAAAATATCGGCGGTGTCGCCTGAAACTTTGTCGGTCAAGCTGACCGAGGCGCCGTCACCGCCAATGCCGGCACCCCGCGCGTTACCGCCGTTGCCGCCGTTGGCCGTGCCGGTCACCGTGGCCGAAATCAGGGAGTGTCCGTAGAGGGTAAGGATGGGCGAAACGCCAAACACCGCCGCCCCGCCTCTGCCGGCTACGCCTGTGCCGTAAGAATCGCCGCCGTTACCGCCGGTCGCAGTCCCATCCAGGACTAAAAAGCCGCCGCTACTTTCCGCAACCGCGCCGATCACTGCGGTGCCACCGTTACCGCCGTTACCGCCGTTACCACCGGCTCCCTCTCCGCCCTCGCCGCTCGCCGAGCCACCCAATCCGCCGTTACCGCCATTTCCGCCGGTAGCGTTCGCGGTGACGTTGGCCTCGGCATAGCTGGAGATGCTAGTGGAGGCCTGCGCAGTGGCGTTACCACCGTTACCGCCGGAACCGCCTTTCCCACCGTTCGATCCAGGCGGGTTACCCGCGCCGCCGTTACCGCCATTTCCGCCGCTACCGCCGGTCGCCGTTGCGCTATTGGCAGTATCGTTATTGACGGGAAAGCCCGCTTTCGCAGTTGCGCTACCGCCGGCGTTGCCGTTGCCGCCCGCGCTACCGGGATTGCCGGCGCCGCCGTCAACGCCCGACATCCCGTTACCGCCTATCCCGGTGTCGGTTTGCGCCCAAGCCGGGCAAATTTGCAGTACCAATCCGGCCGCTAAAAATGCGGAGCAGAGCTGGTTCAGTTTCCAATGTTGTGGACCTTGTTTCATCGTTATGCCTTTTATTTTCTAATTGAACTGATGCCGAGTAAGGCGTGGGCAACCGCTTAATTTCGGGCGCGTGCCACGATCAACCCGTATGCCTAAGACCGCCCGGATCATTCGTCTGTGTTCCGTGCTCCGGTGCCGTTCACCTTAGGAATGCCCCGGTCGGCCCGCCACGCGGGTTCAGTATTACGCGGCCCCGAAACGTTAGGCTGGTTCTAGGATAACGACCGAGCCGGTGGGGAAACATCCTCCGCGCGGGGGATATTTCGAAGCGCAAGGGTTTGAAAATGCTCGCCGCGCGAGCAAGCGATTGTCCGCTTGCCAGGACAATCGCTCATTTCGGCTATCAAACTCAAACTGCGCGCCGTCACGCCGACGCGTGCCTGCTCAGTCGTGAGTGGACGGTATCGTGATAAGGTCGGTCGTACAATTGATTCGCTCGACCGGACCGCTGAAATAGCCGTGCGAATACTGGCCGTAGGGGCAGTTTGTGGTGCCTTTCAGACACAGTTGAATATGATCGACCGCCGCCGTTTCGCCGTTGCCAAAATACGCGGGATCGGTCGAGTGCATCGTCAAGGTCAAAATCACGCCGTCGCTGGAGGTACATGCGCTACCGCTGGAAGTCAGTACCACCGATGAACCGGTTTTGACGACGCCGGACCAAGTTCCGCACGAGCCGTTGCCCGGTAGCGAGAATCCCTTACCCACGAACGTGGTGCCACCATTCCCGAATCCGCCGTTGACGGCGATGCAGGCATTGCCGGCCGCATGAGCTTGCGTCGCGGTAAAACTTAAGCCAACCATGACCAATCCAACGATTAGCGGCATTGTGCTATTTGCTTTCATAAAGTTTCTCCAGAAGTTAAGGTTATTTTGGATGTTGCCGGACTACGATCTCGGGTATCGCGCTTGTATTCAGTCGCAGCGACCTGTTGGATTTGATCGAGCTTGTCGCCGGGTCAACCCGGAATTTCGCAACTGGGACAGAGTACCTAACTCGCTGCTGGAAAAATATCCTACCCGCGGAGGGCATTTCGGAGAGTGCGCGCGGGTGAGCTAGCGGAAATTAGTGGTGATGGAAGCGTCTTTATCGGTTGAAAAAACGCTATTTTTTCGCCAGGTTAAAGAGCGTCGGCAGTTATTCGCCGCGATGTCGCGCACCTGGAGTCATGCAAGCAAGCATGATTTTCGGCACATGCGAATCCGCCGGCTTTGACTTAAACTCCACGGTCTGTCGGGCAAGTGTTAGGGCGTTTTGGGGGCCGCCGCCGGAACCGCGACCAAGGTTTCCAACCCTAGACCCAGCCGGCGCTAGCCGGGAAACACCACACGCCGCCTGCTCGCGAATCGCGATTCGGCCGCCGCGACTAAAATCGACCTTGAACCGTCACCGAGGAAACCGTATGCCGTATGTCTTGATCATTCACGAAGTCGAAGCCTATCCGGCCTGGAAAACGGTCTTCGACCAAGCAGCGGATATTCGCAAAAATGCCGGCGAACTCCGCTATCAATTGCTGCGTCAAGCCGACGACGCCAACCGCGTCGTGCATTTTTCCGAGTGGTCGTCGCTGGACAGCGCAAGGCGCTTTTTCGAATCGGCGGAACTGGTGGCCATTCGCCGGCAAGCCGGCGTCAAGGCCCCCGAATTCCTGTACCTGGAAGAAATTGAACGCGGCGAGCTGTAAACCGCCTAGTCTATCCTTGCCCAAGCCCGCGTCTCTCAGACCACTTTAATGGAGCAAACCTCAACCATGAAGTCCCGAATTCCCGTATTTCTCGGCTTGTTGATCGTGCTGTCTGCTTGCGCGGGCGGACCACCGCCCCGGCCGGAGACTTGGCAACGCGGCGATTACCGCTATCTGCAGACCTATTTGAGTTGGCTGATCGAAACCCAAATGGACAAACAAGCCATAGAAGGCTTGAGTATCGCCATTGTGGATGACCAGCAAGTGGTGTGGTCGCAAGGCTTTGGCTACGCCGATAGGCACCGCGACGTGCCGGCATCGGCCGAGACCGTTTATAGAGTCGGCTCGATTTCCAAGTTGTTTACCGATACCTTGGTGATGCAATTGGCCGAGCAAGGCAAACTGGATATCGACCAACCACTACAACGTTATTTACCGAACTTTTCGATCAATTCGCGGTTCGCCGATACCGCCGCGATCACGCCGCGCAACATCATGAGCCATCATTCCGGATTGCCCGGCGACATCGTCAACGGCATGTGGACGCAACACCCTCGGCCGTTCGGACAATTGGTCGAGCAACTCAAATCCGAATACGTCAGCAACCCGGCCAACACGGTATTTTCGTATTCCAATCTCGGCGTAACATTGCTGGGCACGATGCTGGAAACGGTCAGCGCCACGCCGTTCAGCGTCTATGCCTATCAGCAATTACTCAAACCGCTGGGCATGCGCACCGCTCGATTCGCGCCGGGACTCGAAGGCGAACTGGCGTCGAAATCCTACCGGTTCGGCGACGAAAAACCCGAAGCGCCGCTACGCGACATGCCGGCAGGCGGCTTGAATGCTAGTGTGTTGGACCTGAGCCGCTTCATGACGATGGTGTTTGCCGGCGGCGCGTCCGACGGCCGCCAGCTATTGAAACCGCAAACCGTCGCGGCCATGCTGAAACCGCAAAACGCCGATGTGCCGCTCGATGCCGGCCTAAAGGTCGGTCTGGGCTGGATGTTGCGGGACAACTTAAACATCGGGCCGATTGCCGAACACGGCGGCGCGACGCTGTACCAATTCAGCCTGTTGAGCTTGGCTACCGACCACAAAATCGGCGTCGTCGTGCTCAGCAACTCGCCCAACCAAGCCTTGCAGAAGATCAACAACGCCGCGCTGAAACTGGCGGTCGCGATCAAAACCGGCCAAGCCTTCCGCGAAACCGAAACACCGGCTATCGAAACCCGCGCGCCAAACGCGGCGGAACAAAGCCAATTCGGCGGCCACTACGCGACGATGTTGGGCTACGTCGATGCTTCGAATACCGGTGACGGCATTTCCGCCGATTTGAACGGCAACTCGTTGGACATCGTGGTCCGCCCGGACGGCAAATTCGGTATTCGCTATTGGCTGCTGGGCTTTATTCCGATCCAACCGGAGGAACTGGCTGAAGTCGGTCTGTCGCTGGCGGAAATTGCCGGCCGCCGGGTATTGCTGGCCCATACCGAAGGCCAGACCGTTCCGATCGGCGAAAAAATCGTCCCGACCGCGATACCGGCGGCTTGGCGGCGGCGCTTGGGCGATTACCGTATCGTCAATCTAGCCGACGGCGAGGCGATCGTTCCGGAACACTGCGCCTTGCGGGAACGCAACGGTTTTCTGGTGTTGGAATACGCGCTACCCAGCTTCGACATTGAAAAACAGACTTGGGCGCTCAAACCCATCGACGACGAGCAGGCCATTACCCACGGTCTGGGCCGCGGCATGGGCGACACCCTGCGCGTCGTCAAAATGGATGGCCGGGAGCTGATCGCCTATTCCGGCTATTTGTTGCAAAAGCAATAATCAGGCGCCGGCGAGCGTTAGAAAAACCGGATTGCGGTATCGCTATACCGAGGGCTATAGTGAATCCGCGCGACTGAGTCGCGGATTCACTGATTGCTGGCGCATCCATTCCTGTTAAGCGCCAAAAGCCGATCGTTTTGGAGTGAACCCGGCCTAAGGCTAACCCAACGCGCCAAGCAACACCCAACATGCAGCGGAGATCGTCATGAAAATTCTAAAGCCAGCCAAGCCCATCGACTCACAACCGAGACTTACAAGCATTGACGGCACTTGGATTCCGGAAATCGTGTTCTTTAGCTTATTTCTGATCGATTGGTACTTGGGTTTTCCGATTTGAACGACGGAGGCGGCGGCGTATCCACCGCGCCCGCCAACTGATCGATCATTTCGGCAAACCGGTCCAGCGCGTCGTTGCCGCCTTGGAGGGTCCGCAATTGACTCAGGGTTTCGCGCGCCGCCAGCCAACGCTGCTGGCCCAATTGATCATAAAGCGCCCGATACAACTGCCGGATCAAAAAACCGTGCAACAGTTTGGCCTGCGGCGTTTGCTTAAAACTCAACGAACGCAACAGCGCCGGCACCGCAATGGCCGACCGACCGGCCGCGAGACTTTGCATAGCGACACCAAGCCACTGCTCGGCCAAGCGTTCGCTACGAAAGATGTGCTTCAACTCGGCGCCGCAGCGTGGACACAGCGTATCCGCTCCGAGCCGGGCATTGCAGGCCGGGCAACGCTGTATCACGATTCCAAGTAATAGAGGATGTCGTTCAAACGTTCGACCGGCTCGCGCAGCCCGGCCTCGTCGCCGTTTTCCAGACAAGTCGAGATGGCTTCGATCAGATCGACCATGTCTTCCTTGTCTTCGGCGGAGACGGTTTCGAACAAGGATTCGGCCTTCTTGATGACTTGCCGCGCGGCAGCCACGGCCTGGCTTTCCGGAACCGAATCCGCCTCGCCAGCGGCCGAATTGCCGAACAAGCCGTCGATACGTTGTTTGGCGCTGCCCAGTTCGCCGCTATCGAAGCGGGAAATCGCATTGTTGATCGTGATGGCTTTTTCCTTGCCGGAGGCTTTCTCCCGAGCCGAAACATGCAAGATGCCGTTCAAATCCAGGTCCAGCGTCAAGGTGATGACGTTGCCGGCCGGCACGTCCAACAAACCTTCGACCAAAAACTCGCCGATTTCGACGTTGTTCAGCGCATCCGGGTCCTCGCCTTGAAAAATCCGCACGTTCACTTCGCGCTGATTGTCGTGATAGGTCTCGAAAGCTTCGGACTTGCGCACCGGCAACACGCTGTTTTTATGTACGATGGGCACGTACTGATACGGATAGGGCATGCCGTCCAGATAGCCGACCGCACAAGTGCCGAAGCTATACGGCGTCACGTCGACCAAGACCGTGCCGATGTCCTCGCCGTTAATCATCGCCGCCTGCATTGCCGCCCCCATCGCCACGCACAGGTCGGGATCGACTTCGCCGTGCGGCTCGAAACCGAATTCGTCGAACAGGCGCTCGCGTATGCACGGTGTGCGCGTCGAACCGCCGACCAGGATGATTTCGTCGATGTCGGAGGCGATCAATTTTGCGCCCTTCAGCGCGATGTGGGTGGCGTCCAGCGTGGCGTTGATGTGGTCGGCGATCAGGTCTTCGTATTCCGCACGCGCCAATTCCATCGTCAAATGCAGCGGTGTGCCTTGGCGCTCCAGCAAATATTCTTCCTCTATCGTCGCAAACGGCTCGTCGGACAAGCGCAGTTTCGCCTGTTCCGCCGCCCGCACGATGCGCGCCATCGCCTTGCCGTGCGGCTCGACTTCGATGCCGTACTGCTCGCGGATATGCGCCAAAACGCGATCGACGATCAGTTGGTCGAAATCTTCGCCGCCCAGGTGATTGTCGCCATGGCTGGCCAGCACTTCGACCACGCCGCTCTGCACGTTGACCACCGACACGTCGAAGGTGCCGCCGCCCAAGTCGTACACCAGCATACGCTTGGCGTTGAGCTGGCCGGCACCGTAAACCAGCGCGGCGGCGGTCGGCTCGTTGATCATCCGCACCACCTCCAGCCCGGCGATTTCGCCGGCTTCGCGGGTGGCCTGGCGCTGGGTGTCGGAAAAATAGGCCGGTACGGTAATCACCGCCTTGGCTATAGGCCGGCCGACATAGGCTTCGGCAATCGCCTTCAAGCGTTTCAGGATGATCGCGGAGATTTCCTGCGGCGTGTAAGCCTGACCGGCCATCGTGACTCGCGCGTCCTGACCCATCAAGCGCTTGATCGACTTGACCGTTCGTTCCGGATATATCAGGTATTGATTGCGGGCGCTGGCGCCGACCAATATCTCGCCGTTACCGTCTAGCCCGACGAAAGACGGCAAAATCTTGCTGCCGTTGTCGGCGATCACGGTGACCTTGCCGTTTTCGACAATCGCCACTTCCGAGTTCGTGGTCCCTAGATCGATGCCGATGATGATGTCGTTCATATGTGTTCCCTGAATGCTTAAAGTTTATTGACTTTGACTTCCGCCAATCGCAACACTTGATCTTCGAGTAAAAATCCCTTGCGCA
Organism: Methylomonas koyamae; assembly: GCF_001644025.1. Taxonomy (GTDB): domain Bacteria; phylum Pseudomonadota; class Gammaproteobacteria; order Methylococcales; family Methylomonadaceae; genus Methylomonas; species Methylomonas koyamae_A. Next base: position 108,248 of record NZ_LUUK01000183.1, on the reverse strand, counting down.
GCTCTTCGAGCACGACGGCGTTTACCTGCGAGGGATCGGAGCCGATCGCGACCGTCGTCATGGTCCGCGCGTCGAAGGGCTGGCCGACGCAATCGATCGCAAACACCCGGCGGCGCTGCAGCATTTGTTCCAGACGCTTCAGCGTAATTTCCTGGCCTTCGCCAACGCTGGCGATGAAACCTACGTCCTGTTTTTTGGAATGCCGGAACAAACCATCGACCGGCCGATAATTTTGCAAAGCCCGATGGCCGGCATCGAGCCGGTCGTAAATATCCAGCCATTCCAGCAGCAGCGCCCGTTCGTCCTCCCGGCGTTGTTGTTGCAGGCGTTCGCCGGCCTTCGCCAGTTCGTCCGCCAGGGCTCGATTGTCGGCCTTCAGGGTTACGACGGCATCGCTCAAGCTGTCCAGCGTGGCTTTGAATTGCCGCGACTCGGCCTTGACTTCGGTTTTCAGGCCGGCCAAATCGCTGAACAGCGCGGTCAAATCCGGTTGCTCGACCGAGGTCAGGTGGGCGAAGTCGGTTTCCTGAAGATATTGATGCAAGGCTGCCAGCAATTCGTCTTGCGGGGTGTCTGTGGTCATGATGGCGTTTTAGTCAATTCAGCGAGCGATTTTTCGATGGACAGCGTGCTCAATAGTTTTACGAAATCGTCCGTAGCCATAGTCCCGCCAATGCGCGGTTGGCCGAAGGCTTGCATCAGTAACGCGTCGAAATCGACATGCGGCACATGAAACAAGGCGTGGCGCAAGCGGCAGTCTTGGTCCTTAATCGCTTCGAAAGCCTCTTGAATTTCACGAAAGCGCGCGGCATCGCGGTCGGGCGGATTGTCCTTGACCCTTTGCAAATAGGCTTGTTTGATGTCGGCGTCGGCGGCCTGTTCGGACACGCCCAGCATTTGGTAGGGTGAAATCATCGGTACTCAATTGAAAGGCAGCGAATACTGCGGAGAATCGTGAATGAAGCGAGCAACGATGTCGTCGAAACCGACGCCGATCTCGATTTTCAGTTCCTCTGCGGCGGCGAATATCGTCACACACCATAGGAAGTCTTGATTCATGAACAAGATCGCCAGGCTTTGCTCATCGCGGCCGTTACCGTATTGACGCATGATTTGGGCGACGAACTGCTCAGGACCGCGCTTGCGCACCAGCTCCTCGATTTTCTTTTCGATACGCTTGAACACGGCATCTGGAACGTGGCCGAACAAATCTTCTATCGGATCGTCGCTAAGCGGCGGCCGGTCGAAATCCTCGATGTTATCCGCCGACGGCAATAGCTCGACGCCCCCGCTGGCCCGTTCGAGCAGGCGCTCGATCAACCCGGCGGTCCTGTTGTCGTTATCCGCCCGCGCGTCTTCCAACGCGACTTTCAAACGGTATAAGCTCATGAAATCCAAGTGGCTGGCATCGCCTTGGCATTCGGCCAGCGTCCGGTAATATAGCCAGGCCGGCTTAGGCCAACGGGCATGGCCCGCCTTGGCAGCGTGCTTCAATAGTTCGTAATGGCCGATCGTCTCCAAAGACTGGCACCAAGCCAATAATTCCGCTTCATGTTCCAACAACCATTCCAGCGACTTTTTCAGCGGCGCCTTGATTTTATCCAGAACCTTGAACAACAAGGTGTTGTCGTCCAATTGCTCGTCGTAATAGCCTATCGACGCCATCAAGCGCTGTAATTGCGGGGCGGACAGCAGATAGTCCTTTAGAGGGGGCAGCGCGCGGCTAAGCGCCTGCGTCGGCAGTTCCAACAAACCGGCTTCGATTTGCGCTTGAAAATGCATGTTGATCGGATCGTCATGCAGACTTGCCAAGGTATCGACGATGCGTTGCAAGCCCTGGGTTTTGTCTTCGGCAACCCACAAATAAAAACCGCGCAACAACTCGGCCTGGCGGCGCAGGCTTTTATCGATGGTCAATTGTTCGGCCGCTTGAATTTCCTTCTCCACTAAATGAAATTTCTCGGTTTTCAGCAAGCGCCGGGCATGAGCCATGTGATTGGCGAACAACAAGTGTTTGGCCAAGGTATTGACCGGATCGATCTTCAGCAAGGCTTTGGCATAGGCTGCGGCCTTTTTGAAGGCTTTTCTGGCTGCGGCGGATTTGGCCGCCCGCACCAGTAAATCGGTATCGGCGGGAAAACGTTGCAGACCGCGTTCCAGCCAGTGCGCGTACTGAGCCGGGTCCGGCCGGTGTTCCTGATAAATCGTCAGAAGGTTCAGGTAGCTTTGTCGGTCGTCGGGATCGTATACCAAGCTGTCGGCCAACATGGCCGCCGCTTCGCCGGGATAGGCCTTGTCGGCCATGTGCCTGAGGATCAACGCGACTTTGCGGTCATTGGCCGGCCGGTCTTTTTTTAGAATATCGATGCAGCGGTCCCAGAAAAAGCCGGCGTCGTAGTCGTTTCCGGCTTGTTCGTGCAACAAGGCTTGCAAGCGGTTTTCCTCGAACGAATCCTTGCCGGCAAAATGCTTGAAGTAGTCCTTCTCGCCGCCCGGATACTCGGCCAGCGCTCCCAGGCAATAGGCTTGCGCGGCATCGTCGCCGAATACGTCGCGATATTGCAGGACCAGATTGAAGCGCGCCTTGGCATCGGGCTGGCCGTTGAGTTTGACCAGCGCTTCCAATAATTGGCTCTGGCGGGCATTAAGACCTTTGGCCTGAGCAACGATGCGGCGTTGATTGTGCTCCAGCGCCGACACGCTGGCGACGAAATCCGCGCCGGATTGCCGATACGCCACACAAGCCTTAACCAGCGGTTGATAAGGCGATTCGTCGGGAATTTTGGCTAACAGGGCCGAAGCTGGTTCGAAATCCGCGCCCTCCAGCAGTTGCGCTTTCAGCAAGCTGCGCAAATCGCGAAACGCCGAACGAAACGGCAATGGTTTCAAGGCCTGCTCGCAGCCCTCTCGCTCGCCGTTGCGATACGCCGCCAGCGCTTCGCTGACCCATTGCCAATGCTTGAGCAATGCGCAATCGTGGGGCAAATGCGGCACCAACTCCGTATCCCCGGAGACCAGTAGCATCCCCAGATATGCCGAAAGCACCGGAAACTCTTCATCCAACTGCCGAGCATTTAACCCATCCAATAGGGCGTAGGCCTTGCGCTGGTTTTTGCCGGCCAACAGCCACAACACATAAACGTCTTGCGCTTGGGGCGGCGCGTCAGCATGGGCGGCGTAATTTTCCCAAAGTACGCAAGCTTCCTTGAACATGGCCTTGGCCGCCATCCCCCAAGCCCGTTGCAAATAGCAATCGGCCAGATAGCGTTTGGTCTCGGCATCGCCCGACTGTTTCAACAACTCCTTGAACAGATCGCCGGCTTCCTTGTAGCGTCCGTCGGCATAGTGCGCCCTGGCTTTTTCCGACAGGGTCGACTCGGCAATCGCGGCGGAAATTTTCTGGATAATTTTTTTCATGGCGGCGCCGTCAATGGCCAGTACGTGAAGAGCCGCATTATAAAGCAGTTCAAACCCGGTCGACCGTTCGCGCGTTTTGCCGCACCGAAGCCTCCAACCCGGCGCGGCAAGAATCGCTCAGTCCCGATCGCCAACCGCCGGCCGCGCGAGCGAACGCTTACTGCTCACGCGTGGCTGCCGCGGACCCGCGTCAGACATTGACGTCGCGCAGATTCGCTTGATAGGTGCGCACCCGGTTGCGGCCTTCGGCTTTGGCGTAATACATCGCCAAATCCGCGCAATCCACCAAGCGCTGCGCGTTGTCGGCATGGTCAGGGTAGATCGCCACGCCGATGCTGGCGGAAATTTCCAGCGTCAAACCGTCGATTTCGAACGGCACACTCATTTCATGGCGGATTTTTTCGGCGATCTCCAACGCGTTCCGCTCGGTCTTGATCGCCGGCAGCAGCACGACGAACTCGTCGCCGCCGAGCCGGGCCGGCGAGTCCGACTTGCGCAAACACCGGTAGAGCCGTTCGGCGACGAGTTTCAGCAACTGATCGCCAACGCCGTGGCCGTAGGTGTCGTTGACCGGTTTGAAGCGATCCAGATCGACAAACATCAGGGCCAGCCGGCTCCGTTCCCTTTCGGCGCTGGCGATGGCGTGTTGCACTCGATCGCGGAATAGCGAACGGTTGGGCAAGCCGGTCAGCGCATCGTGATAGGCCAAGTGCTGATTTCTGTCTTCGGCGATCTTACGGTCGGTAATATCGTAAAACCAGATCAGTAACGCCGGCTTGCCCTGGTATTCCACCGGAAAATACGACGCCAGCGTCCATTTGACCCAAGCGCTGCCGCGCGGGGCATGCAACTCCACCAGTTGATTGGTGACCTGTTCGCCATTGCCCAGACGCTCCAATACCGCCGCATACGCGTCGGGGCTGGCGTAATAACTGGCGGTAAACGCGCCGATAGCCCGCTCCGGAGAAGTATCGATCAACAAGGCATAACTATTATTGGCAAACATCACCCGACCGTTGGCGGCGTCCTCGATGCAAGTCGCGACCGGACTGCTCTCCAGCATCTGCCGAAAGCGCTGCTCGTTGTCGGTCGCCTGCATCCGCAAGCGAAAGTTTTCCGCCAGCTGCCGACTCGATTGCCGGGAACTGGCTAACAGGAAAAACAGGAACAAGGTTTCCATCGCACTCATGCCCTGCGAAATGGCATCGCGCTGCATTGCCAGAAACACGATTTGCGGCACCAACACCGTCAATAAAAATCCGACCACCGAAAAGCTATCGACCGCCAACGTGGCGGCGGCACCGGCGCATAAGCCGCCCAACGCGAAGGACACGTAAATTTCGTGGCGGATGTCGCCAACCGGCGCCAGCAGCAAACCGCCGACGCCCCAGACGATACCGGCGGCGATCGTACCGAACCGAAACCAGAACAACCAAGCTTCGACGCCGGCCGGATCGATACCGGCATCGGGCCGGCGCCGCCACACCAACAGCAGCAAGGTTCTGGCCAGCAACACGGCGGCCAACACCGCAAACCAGTCGAACAACCGGGCATTGCGGATTTCCGTCGCCAATACCGCCGCCAATATGCAGGCCAGCAAACCGCTGATGGTCAGCGAGAACGGCAGATTCTCGAACAACAGTCTCACCCGTTCGCGTCGTTCGGCGGCAACGGCAGAACGCGATACACCGGTCGACGCCGACAGACTAGCCATTGGCAAGTCCGCGCCGTTTCCCCCCCATGGCTGACTGCGCTTATCCACGGTGACGCTCCCCTGAGTCTAATGCGGATACGAAGGTCTTGGTTCGAGCGCCGCCCCGCGACGCCGGGCCAATGGCCCGAAATCGACGATGGCGAGCCGCGGCGGTTAGTCTAGCTTGTTCACCCGGCGCGGACGCTCGGCATCCGCCCGGCTGATGACGTGGACCTACGGCGGAGCCGGCTCACGATCGGAACACGCTGGCTTAAGCCTCCAGCACGCTTTTTTAATGTCTGGGCGCTTTCGATCGCGGCTGAAGCCGTTCCTACGCCCAGCTATCCATTTTCCGCGACGAAAATCTTTTCATGACCGTTAGTTTGGTACAACTTGCCGGAATGTAAACGTCGCCGACCGGAAATGCGTCGGAGCGGCCTGAAACAACCGCCAATGCTGGGAAGGCCTCGCCGAGCCGCAAGGGCTCGAAGTCCGAGGATCAACGCCAGCGAATCGTCAAATCGCCGATCGTAACACCGATGTCGAAGCCGCGCCCCTTGCCGATCAGTGCCAACGAAATTTCGCCGCGAGTCAGAATTTGCCGGTCTATCGAATTGATAAAACCGAAATGGTTGCCCAGCGAAATGTAGTTACCGTAGATTTCCTTGATGTCCTTGACGTCGGTGAAATGGCCTTCGCCTTCGATATCGGACTTGCCGATCGTAAAGCCGATGCTTTTCGACGATAGCACCACTTGCGCCTTCTGGCCGTTGCGGCAAGTGACTTCGCCCAGGCCGTCGTATTGCTTGTAGCCCAGCGAGAAGCCGGATAAATGGTAGGTCATGCTGCAGGTGCTGTATTTCTGCTTGCCGAACTGATCGGTAAAGCTGAAGGCCGGCGGGTTTGGGCTCGGCGTCGGCTCGGTTGGCGCTACCGGTGCCGGTGCGGCATCGGTGGCGGGCGTCTCGGCCGGTTCGGCAGCATCGGCCGGCTGGACTTGAGTGATCGGCGCTTGATCGAACGGGTGAGTAGTCAATTCGGCTCGGGCCGGTCCCGCAAACGGAGCGACGGCCGAAACGGCGATGGCGAAAAACGTTAATTTGGCTGGTTTCATGATTCCTGTCGTACTGTGCAAAAGCGGCGCGCGTCGGTGCCGAACCCTATTTCAACCCGCCAGACCGGCGAAAGTTCATTGGGCAATCCCCAGTTTCTTCATCCGGTAGCGCAAAGTGCTGGGCTTCATGTCCAACTTGGCGGCGGCGCCGTTGGGGCCTTCGACCACCCAGCCGGTTTGCTCCAACGTGGCGACGATGTGTTCGCGGGTCACTTCGCTTAAGGTCGCCGGCGCACCGAACGGTTCGCTCGACACTTGCGGCAGCAACTCCGGCGCGATGTCCAACCAAGGCCCGTCGGCTAGAATGGTCGCCCGCTCGATGACGTTCTCCAGCTCGCGGATATTGCCGGGCCACGGGTAGGCCAGCAAGCGCTGCAACGCGGGCGGTTGGATGCCGTCTATGCGCCTACCCAACTTGGCGGCGAACTTGCCGGCCATGAAGGTCGCCAGGGCCGGAATGTCGCTAGCGCGCTCGCGCAACGGCGGAGTTTGCAACGGAAACACGTTCAGCCGGTAAAACAAATCTTCTCGAAACCGCTTTTCGGCGACTTCCCGGCGCAAATCGCGGTTGGTCGCCGCGATAATCCGCACGTCGACCTTGATCGGCTTCTGGCCGCCGACCCGCTCGAACTCGCGTTCCTGAAGTACCCGCAGCAGCTTGACCTGCGTTTCGGCGGAGATTTCGCCGATTTCGTCGAGAAACAAGCTGCCGCCGTCGGCCAACTCGAAGCGGCCGACCCGCTTGTGCAAGGCGCCGGTAAAGGCGCCCTTTTCGTGGCCGAACAATTCGCTTTCGATCAGCCCGGCCGGCAAGGCCGCGCAATTGACCTTAATCAACGGCTGTTCCCGGCGCGGACTGGCCGAATGGATCGCGCGGGCGATCAATTCCTTGCCGGTGCCGGATTCGCCTTGAATCAGCACCGACGCGTCGGTCGCCGCCACCTTGCGTACTTGTTGCAGCAAGGCCCGCAGCGGCGGGCTGTCGCCGACGATCAGATCGAAATCGTGGTCGGCCTTGATCTCGTCCTGAAGATAACGGTTTTGCGCCTGCAATTTGGCCTGGCGCCGCTCCATCAGCACTTGCTCGGTAATGTCGATGAACATGGTGCGGGTAAACAAGCCGCCGGCGTCCGGCCGCGACCACCATTGAATCCAGATCGGCCGGCCGTCGTCGTAGCGGCGCAGTTCCAGCACCACGCCGGCGCTATCGCCGCCCCGGCCGATTTCGGAGAACGCCTGTTCGACCCGGCGTTGAGCCTCCGGCAGCGCCGGCACCAACGACCGGCCGACGAAACCCGGCACCAACGCCGCCGGCACGCCGAGTATCCGCAGCGCGGTGCGGTTGGCGCGCAAAAAGCGCGATTGCAGGTCTTCATGCACGTAGGCGATCGGCGCCTCGTCGAACAAATCGCGAAAACGCTGTTCGCTTTGCACCAGTTGCTCGGCGGCGCGCAAGCGGCTCAATTCTGCGGCGGCGCGGGCCGCGAAAATTTGCAAGGTGTACAGCAACCTGGGTTGCTCGGGCATGGTCCGGCTGTCGAACACCGCCAGATGGCCGAGAATGTCGCCGGAGGCCTGGTCGCGCAACGGCACGCCCAGATAACTTTCCACGTCCGGCTCGGCCGGAAAGCGTTCGGAAACGCCGGACGGATAATGGCACAACCGGCCGCTCAACACGTCCTCGCACGGCGTGCCGGGCAAGTCCCACTCGACGTCGTCCAACCAAGCGCCGTCCTGCCAAAACGCCAAGGCCCGCACCCGCCGCCGGTCCGGTAAAAATTCCGCGACAAACGCCCCGGCCACGCCGGTGGCCCGGCTCAAATTGCGCACCAAAGACCGGAAAAACTCGCCGCCAGCCTGGTGGGCGGTCCCTTCGACAATGGCGCGCAGCACCTCCAGTTCTTCAAGGTCCGGCGTCGTAAGCGGTGGAATCTCGGTCATCGGCAATTTTGCAACTGAAACAACGGCCCATGTTACGCCGCCGCGACGGAATCCGCCAAATCCGATGCCGGTTTGCTTGGATTTAGACTTTGCCGGGCCCAGGCAAGCAGCGGCGAACCGGCAAGCACCCAAAGCGGATTTCGGCTGGCCGGATTTACGAGTATGAGTTAGCGCCGATCGGATAGGCCCAGGCCAACGCCGTGCTCGGTAGCTAACCGGCGCGCGGTAGCGCGTCCGCGTTGAACGCCGAGTTAGGCTTCGCGCTCACAAGGCCTCGAAGATTGCGCGGACCGACGATAACGGGGTGTTATTATTAAAAACATGAAGGGTTGGCCCCTGAATTCCACCCTCACGCATTTCAATTTGTTCGGTATCGTGGTTGTATGAAAACGCATAGCGTTTATTGCCAATGCGAACCCAAAGAACATTTGTTGTTTGTCCTTCACGAACCATTACTTTAATAGGTTCTTCATCATTTTTACGCCAAAGAATTGCCCCTGCTAAAGCCAAGGCAATTTCATTAACCTTTCCTGCGTGATGATCGGCACGATTCATGACGCCGTTAAGGTACGAGCGCAATTCTTCGATTTCTGTAACTGTGAGTGCCACTAAAACCTCTTTGTAATAAAGCCTAACTAGTAATTAGATGGTTCCGTATATCTACCGAAAATGATCTTCGACGGACCACCTCGTTGATTCGCTGTGAATTTTCTCTTCCGTATATCACCAATAGCCGCTTGCTTGCCCGTTTACCATCAAAGCGCGGCCATTGATTCAGTTTAGCCGGCAGACCGCAATAAGCTGCAATCAGCCATCCCGCGATGCCTATTTATCGGCATCGATGGCCTTTAGCGCGCGGCCGGCTTAACTGGCGCAATCAGCGCCGGAAAGCCGGCGGCTAAAACCCCGCCAGCACCGAATAAGCTCCCGACTAAGGTTTGGGTCAACCGACTTAATCGGGGCGATTTCAAGCTCCCAGGCCAACGCCGACCGAAACGGTTGATCGTTATTCGACATGTCCTAATGCTAGCCAGACTCTGAAAGCCCCAACGTTCGAAATCCGCGATGCGGCTACCGAAATCGCGCGGTAAAGTCCCCAAGCAATAGGGTAGCTCCCCCAAACCTTTCCGGCGCGCGTTTCCAACGCAGGGGGCAAAGCGCTGCAAGCCGCGGCCGGCGTGGCTTGCAGCAATTCGGGTTTCACGGAACGGCTGAAGCACGTGTTTCCAGAGCGGAAACACGACACGGAAGTCTGGAAACACGTCACGGAACGCTGGAAGCACAACACGGAAGCGTGGAAGCACGTCACGGAACGCTGGAAACACGACACGGAAGCGTGGAAGCACGTCACGGAACGCTGGAAACACGCGATTCCAAGGCCGTAAGGCGCAATAACCAACGGGCATTGCGCCCTACGCGGGCTCGATTGCGTCGACGCGACTAGATGAATGATTAACTCGCTGCAGCAGCGTCATCAAAGTCCGCTGACACATTTTGTTGGGCGGCGGCTACCGACACCGTTTTCCATCGCGCCTCAATAGTATCGGCCGATAGGTCTGCTCCGCAGTCCCACTCGATAAAATACTTGCCGTTGTAAAGCTGGGCAAATTCAGCTTTATCTTTTAAAGGCGAAAACACTTCGGAATCGAGATAGGGCTTTACATCGAACAAACCGATTTCTCCACCTTCTGATTTGATATACAGCATGTAATTATCTTGCGGAATAACTTCGGCAATGTTCATTGATCAAGCCCTCTAATTGGGAAAGGTTTCTTGCCACTAAGACCGTAGGGCGCAATAACCAACGGGCATTGCGCCCTACGCGGGCTTCTCCTTTAATATCTCGTTTATCAATAGTTAAACTTATTGAAATGTCAGTCTTTTTCATTGTTAACCCACTAGGCCCTTCTATGTTTTGGTTGTTCGTAAACTTGACCATTTTTCTTTGAAAAAATATCGTTTAGCCAAACGGCAACACCAGGTCCAATCAATGTACAAGCGGCCAAGATCAACGTAGCATTTGATATATCCATTGGTTATTACTCTATTGTCATTGACGCATAACGTTTGAGGTAACCGGCCGCCGAAGCGCGAAGCGCGGAGGGAACCGAGAAGCGCAGCTTCTCGGCGGTCCGGTTGACCGAAAGGTTAGGTTGCACTTTTCTTGCCGCCATAATCGACACCGGATACTTCTTCGAACTTGACGATATATTGATACATCGAGTCAACGAGCGGTTTGTCACCGAATGCTTTGGCAATGACGGTAATTGCCGTTAGCCCCCTGTAGTAGTAGTTCCATGCATCTCGGACATGTTCTGCCACGCGGGGCGTACCGAGCATTCCTTCGATTTGGAAACGTGGCGGATCGCCACCGCACATATCCATGATCTGTGGGGATGAGGCATGCACGAAGCCCGAATAGACGCTGCTGACTGATTCACCAATGTCAGATAGACGTGAAGGATTGGGGTCGGTAGACAGCACTCGATTTACATAGGCTCGAATTTTCTTTCTCGGCACCATGTTAGGTTTCTGATGGCGAGCCATTGGATTAGATGGGTCGGGAAACTCTTCAGCATAGAATTCTTCGAGATATTGGCGATGGCGATCAGTAATTTCGTCATTTGTAATCGCTGCGGCCAGAAAAAAAATGTCTTCGGCGATTTCATCAAGCACGCGCTGCAAAGTGGCTTGTTCCTGTAGATGTCCGTTTAGGAGCAGAACGTCAACCGCGTGAAGAGTGCTAATTAAGCGAGCTGCCTTTTGGACAAGGGCTTGCTGAATCGTCTTCTCCACGTGGCGAAACACAAAACTATCGTTCCACGGCACTGGCCGCGGTGGCGGAACCTGTTCCTCCAAGCGGCGGAAGGCATTCTTCATTACCGTCAGCGATTGGTGGAACAGTCGGCGCATGCGTGGAACCTAACGATTAGTATAACTTGACCCGAAAAGCGGAGCGACGATAGGAGCGGAGCTTTTTGGGGTCAAGTTGATACGCTGGTTATGCATTGATCTTCTTTGCCTCGCGCTTTTCGTGCCACGATTCTAAAATAAAGGTTACTAATGTATGCGCACTATGAACAGCAAGCCGCGCGTGTCTAGGTTTCAAACTATACATCCTCTTTCCCGCACCATGCGCTGAACTAGCGTGCGTTCGCAAGGCCCCGATCCCACTGACAGTTGCAAACATTCCAGAAAGTATTTCTTTCAAATCTCTATCCTCGATCTTGCTTGGATCGAGACCTAAATCATCTCGTACAATTTTCCATATTGGCTGTAAATCTTGTTTATTTGGCGTCTCCAAATTTTCTTCTTCTATATAAGTTTTGAAGACTGATTCCAGTATATTGCATGCTGCGGATACAGCTTCTCTCGGCGATGATTCAACATTCCTGAGTGCCCGCTCAAACTCCTGATCAATAGAGGTGTGATCCAGTTTATTGATAATATCTTTTAAGCTTCGCGAAGCGCTACCAGAAATATGGGTTACTCTGGCACCTGGAATATACTGCAAATTTGCTCGTGCTAACGCCTGTTTTAGTCGTTCAATCCTTTTTTCTTGATGCTCATTGAGCGAAGGTTCTTCTTCCCAAGAATATGCCTTTTCTGGCAAAGGCGGTTCCATATAACTTTCGATAAGAAACCCAATTATTTCTAGGGGATCACAGCTCTCGTCAGTATTGATTCGGCGCAACCAAGATTGTGCCTTAGTCAATTTACTGCCTTCTGGAGGATCGCCAGGTGCATTAGCGTACATGAACAAGCTATCCATTGTCGCATGGGTTTCTGATGACGACAGCTCTTCACTTAAAACGGAAATTAAATGTGCGGGAAGCCTAAATCGTTCCAATTGTTTTCCCTATCTATGCATAACTAGTAATTAAGTAGTTTCTGTATATGTACCAAAAAAACACCTTCGATGAACCAACGCATTGATCCCCCGACAACTTTCTCTTCCGTATATCACCCATAACCGCTTGCTTGCCCGATTACGATCAAAGCGCGGTCATTGAATCACTTTAGCCGGCAGACCGCAATAAACTGCAATCAGCCATCCCGCGATGCCTATTTTGGCCTTCAGCGCCCCGCCTCGGCTTAACTGACGCAATCAGCGCCAGAAAGTCGGCGGCTAAAACCCCGCTAACACCGAATAGGCTCCCGACTCACGTTTGGGTCAACTGAAATAATCCGACCGACTCCAAGCTCCCAGGCCCACGCCGAGCGAAACGGTTGATCGTTATTCAACATGCCCTAATGCTCGCCAGGCTGTGAAAGCCGCAACGTCCAAAATCCGCGATGCGGCTACCGAAATCGCGCGGTAAAGTCCCCGAGTAATCGGGTAACGCCCCCAAACCTTTCCGGCGCGCGTTTCCAACGCAGGGGGCAAAGCGCTGCAAGCCTCTGCCGGCGTGGCTTGCAGCAATTCGGGTTTCACGGAACGGCTGAAGCACGTGTTTCCAGAGCGGAAACACGGCACGGAACACTGGAAGCACAACACGGAAGCGTGGAAGCACGTCACGGAACGCTGGAAACACGACACGGAAGCGTGGAAACACGTCACGGAACGCTGGAAACACGCGATTCCAAGACCGATGCGCGTCCATCGGTTTTCGGATGATTAACCCGGCGCTTAAATACCGTTCGCCCTGCGCAAAGCAAGCCCCCTTCGGGCGCATGGCGTTACCGTGAAACAGTCGCTGTTTGACGCGATTTTTAGTTTGTTTGCCCTGTTGTAAGCAGTTGATTGTTGTAAGCATAAAAAGCTGTTTCATGAGCGCTTGTCGAAGGGTGCATCAGTGAACTTCGGCGAGCTCGGCCCGAACTGAATACTGCCCGCACAGCGCCGATTTCAAGCCCTCGGGCGGTCCGACCGGCTGCGATACGAGTCGGCGATCGCGGTCAGACCCGCTCGGCCGGCGATGACCGGCTGGTATCAGCCGTCGATAGGGCTTTGGCGGGCAATGGTTAGTTGCTGCTCTCGGGCGTGTTCGATGGCGGTCAACAATGCTTCGCGCCGCGAGGTGAGTTGCCGCATTTGCTGGGACAAGGAGGCGAATTCGGTTTGCAAGGCCTGTTCTTGACCAGCCATCGCCGCCAGCGCCTCGGCGGTGGATTCCAGCAACAACTCGCTTTGACTTTGGTAAGGCTTGTTGAAACGCGCTTGAAACGCCGCGCGCATGCGTATCGCCAACGCCTCGAAGCGTTCCTCGGTGAAGTCGTCGCGGCCTATCGTGGCGGATAGTTCCTGTTCGAGATCGATTACGTCGCTTGCGTGCGCCTGTCGGTAAGCGTCGCGCAATTGGCGAATCAGGCCGCGCAATTGATCCTCGGCGCCGCCGGTTTGCGCAACCAGCCGGGCGGCGTTGCTTTCCAAGCCGAACATCGGCTCGCGGTAACGGGCGGTGTACAGCGCTTCCAGGGTCGTTACTAATTCGATCAGGCGGGGAGCGGCGTGGTTTTCGGTTTCCAGCCAGCGAAAAAACAATTGCTTGAAGGCTTGCGGAAACTCGCCGTGGCGCTCGACGAATTCGGCGATGCCGCGCAATAAGGCCGCTTCGGCCTGTTCGCGATCGCCAAACTTGGGGTTGGCGGGTTCGGCGGGCACAGCAACTCCGATCGCATCCGCCGGGACCTGGCTTTCCATCAAGGCCCCGCGCCAATAATCGCTTAATCCGGTTTGCGGCGACTCGCCGCCGATGCATTTGACGATGTTGTCGGCCAGCGCGGTCAGACAGCGGCTGGCCGGCGACTGGCTGATGAGTTCGACAATGGGCGATTGCAGCGTCACCGAACGCGGCAGGTTTTCGTCGCGCGCGACGTAGCCGCCATAGTCCGCGCGCAAGCTCAGGTATTTTTCGACCACGGCGGCGAAGCGCCGATAGGTTTCCATCGCGGCGGCGTAGTCGGCGGCTTGATTGACGATCACTTTCAACTGGCCGGGGTAATGCCTGGCGTTCAACAGTTTCAGCAGGGAAAAGGCATCGGTCAGCGAGGTCGGCTCGGCGGTGATCACCAAAAACGCCGTTGGGGCGGCCTCGACGAATTGCAAGACAGGTTCGGCGACGCCGGCGGCGGAATCGATCAGAATGTAGTCGTACCGGCTTTCCAGGGCCGTCAAGGCGTCCAACAGCCTGCGCGCTTCGCCGGCGCCGAGATTCGCGCAGGCGGCGATGCCGGACGCCCCCGGCACCACGGCGATGCCGCCGGCGGTCGTGACGACTACCTCGTTGATGGTTTTTTCGCCGCGCAGCACGTGCTCCAGCGTAAACTCGGGACGTAGGCCCAACAGAATATTGATGTTGGCAAGTCCGGTATCGGCATCGAATATGCAGACCTTGGCGCCGCGCGACGCCATCGCCGCCGCGATGTTGGCGGTCAAACACGTCTTGCCCACGCCGCCCTTACCGCTGGTAAACGTCATGACATGCGCCTGCCGCGCCGGCTCCGCGCGCGAGTATTCCACCATGGCTCACCCTTCCTTTCGTTGATAGAGATTAAACCGTTAAGGCCGATGAACATTATGCCTAAATCGGTCGGGCGATGCCGTTAAGTTTGACGCTTGCTAACGTCCCCAAGCGGCACGAACCATCCGCCCCGCGCGGACTATCCGTCGGCTGAGCGGCACGAGTCGCCCACACACCGACTATCCGCTGGCTGAGCGGCGCGAGTCGGCCCCGCGCGGACTTTCCGTCGGCTGAGCACACGAGTCGGCCACACACCGACTATCCGCCGGCTGAGCGGAGCCGAAGCCGAAGCCCCCTCTCAAACGGCAAAGCCGGCCGCTTCCAGTATAATAAGCGCCCCGCCACCGATACCTTAACCATGACTACGCCGCGTCTCGCCTGGGCCATTACCGGTTCCGGACATTACATAGAAGAATGCCTGGAGTTTATTTTGACGCTGGATCATGTCGATCTGTATCTGAGCCAGGCCGGCGAGGAAGTGCTGAAAATGTACGGCATCAAACTCGACGACATCCGCGCCCAAATGCCGGTGTACCGCGACAAGGCCGCCTCGGCGCCGCCGGTCGGTCTGTTTTACAAGGGCGATTACCATACCTTCGTGATGGCGCCGACCACGTCCAACACCGTCGCCAAATGCGTGCTGGGTATCGCCGATTCGCTGGCGACCAATTTGTACGCCCAGGCCGGCAAGTGCCGGATTCCGAGCATTATCTATCCCTGCGATACCGCACCGGAAATCGAAACCACCGCGCCCGGCCACAAGAAATTCATGGTCTATCCCAGGCCCATCGATTTGGAAGCCACCGACCGCTTGCGCCGCTTTCCCTACACCCAGGTCGTCGACGACGTGGAGCAATTGATCGTCGCGGTCAAGGCCAGACTGGCGGCGCTATGAGCGAAAAAATTCTGTTCATCACCGGCAAATTGGCGGAAAAGCAAGTCCGCCAAGTACTGGAAGCGATGCAGCCGGAATTTCAGTACAAGGTACACGTGATGGGCGTGACGGTGGCCGCGCTGATTACCGTGGACATGATTATCCGCCGCTTGCCGGATGCGCTGGGCGCCGACCGGGTGATACTGCCCGGCCGCTGCCGAGGCGACTTGGCGGTGCTGAGCCAACACTTCGGCGTGCCTGTCGAGCGCGGCCCTGAGGAAATCAAGGATTTGCCGCAACATTTCGGCATGGCCGCCCACCACTACGATTTGAGCAACTACCGCACCAAGATCTTCGCCGAAATCGTCGATGCGCCGAACATCGGTATCGAGGCGATCTTGCAACGCGCCGCCTACTACGTCGCCAACGGCGCCGACGTAATCGACATCGGCTGCCTGCCCGGCACGCCGTTCCCGCATTTGCGCGAGACCATCCAGACCTTGAAGCAGGCCGGCTACACGGTCAGCATCGATTCGCTGGAAGACGCCGATTTGCTAGCCGGCGCCGGGGCCGGCGCCGATTACATGCTGAGTTTGACCGAGCGCAGTTTGTGGATCGCCGACGAGGTGGCGGCCACGCCGATTTTGATTCCGCAAACCCACGGCGACCTGAGCACGCTGGACCAGGCCATCGAAACGTTGCTAGCCAAGGGCCGCGCCTTCATCGTCGATCCGATTCTGGACCCGATCCATTTCGGCTTTACCGAATCCGTGGTTCGCAACCACGCCTTCCGCCAACGCTATCCCGAGGTGGAGATGATGATGGGCGTCGGCAATTTGACCGAACTGACTCACGCCGACACTTCCGGCATCAATGCGCTGTTGCTGGGCATTTGCTCGGAACTGGACATCGGCCACATCCTGGCCACCGAAGTCAGCAAGCACGCCTGCCGGGCGATCCGCGAGGCCGACCGGGCGCGGCGCATCATGTACGCCGCCAAGCAGCACAACACGCTGCCCAAGCACATTGCCCCCGACTTGCTGACCGTGCACGACACCGCGCCGTTTCTGAACAGCCGCGAGGAAATCGAGACGCTGGCCGGGCAAATCAAGGACCCGAGCTACCGGATTCAAGTCAGCGGCGAGGGTTTGCACGTGTTCAACCGCGACGGCCTGCACACCGCGCTGGACCCGTTCGAGCTGTATCCGAAGCTCGGCGTGGAAGCCGACGGAGGTCACGCGTTTTATTTGGGTGTGGAACTGGCCCGCGCCGAAATCGCCTGGCAACTGGGCAAGCGCTTCACCCAAGACCAGCCGCTGAATTGGGGCTGCGCCAGCCAGGCGGCGGAAACCACGGTCGATTTGCACACCTTTAAGCCGGCGGGAACGACGATGAAGCGGCACGAAGACTAAGCCGCCAACGCCCCGGCCAATGCCCGCGACGGGCGGGATTAACAGTTTAAATTTGGCCGCCAATTTGTCCAGCGATTGCGCTTTCGACACCAATTCCCTGGCATTCGTCTCGGTTCGCTCCACGGTAACCGGCAAGGCTTGCGCGCCATGCGATACCGATTCGACGCGACCGGCCGTTTCCCCGGTTGCGCTCGCTTGTTCCTTCAGCGCCATGTTGATGCTGTCGACCGACATCGCGACGTGGCTTTGAGATTCCACGATGTTCCGCACCGAATCGCCGGCGTTTTTCGACAGGCCACGTCGAAATCCACCCCTTTCACGCCGTTTTCATCGCGGTGACGGCCGCTTGAGAGACTCGCCGAATTTTCTCCATCATCAGCCTAATCTCGGTAGAGGATGAGCCGGTGCGCTCGGCCAATATTCTGACTTCGGCGGCCGTTGGCTACCCAAAATTGTTGACGTTCTTTTGCGGTCATGCTTTTTTTCCTGCGGTCTTGCATTCGGGCGAAATTTTCACTGATTTTGGCGGTTGCCGGTGAGGCCTGAATGGCTAACGATTGAATGGCGCCATATTAGTAAACCGCTTGAGCAGTTGCGGCAGCTGGGACATATCATCGAATACCGTATTGCCCGCGGTCCGATACGAATCGGCCACGCCGGTTCGTATAAAATGCAGCGGCGTCATGCCTGCGGCTACCGCAGCCATTACCCCCACTTCGCTATCTTCAATCACCACGCACCGGCTCGGTTCAAAGCCCATTGCACTGGCGGCATATTCGAATAGCCCTGGATCGGGTTTCCACGAACCGATCTCATAGGAACTGAATAGATTGTCACCAAAATAGGCAGCAAGACCGCTGACTGCCAAGGCTTGACGGATTTTCGCAAGCGGCCCGCTGGAGGCAATGCATTTCGGCGAATTCAGGGTTGCGAGCATTTCCAAAACGCCCGGCATGGGCTTCAAATCACACGCGAAGAGTGCCGCAACCCGCTGGCGATAGCGCTGTTCAAACGAATCCGGCAGCTTTAGGCCAAGACGGTGTTCAAGGTCAATCAGAATCGAACTTAGTTTTTGGCCGCGATAGCGCTCGATCAAGGTCTCCAGCGGATCATCCAACTGCGGAAGCAGGTCGAGAAAGGCTTGATTGCACAGTCCTTCGCTGTCCACCAGTGTGCCGTCCAAATCGAAGATGACACAAATATTATTCATCTACCGCATTACCTACGCTTCGATACGCCATAGCTGGCCGACTCCGGTCATTTGGTCTGAATTCCGATCTAACCGGTCACGGTTATCAGGTCATGCATTGGCTAACAACTCGCGCGGAAATTGCTCAAAACTCTCGATCACGGTCGAGACGCCCTGACAGGCAAGAAGCTTGTTATGCGTTTCAAGCGGACCAAGACCGACGATATGGCCGATGTTGGCGGTATGGGAGGATTGGAAACCGGAAATAGCGTCCTCGACAACGATGCAATCGTACGGCGGCAAACCAATATTGGTTGCCGCCTTGGCGTACATATCCGGCGCGGGTTTACCGGGAAGAGCCCCGTCGTCGAAGACAATCCGTGGCAGATCGAACCACTTATCCAGACCGAGGTGTTGGATGAAAAAATCCAGATTGGTTTTTTCGGAGGCTATCGCGATGGTACGCGGTATACCTTTGCTAGAAACCAAGTCAAGCAGCGCTTCGGCACCGGGAGACAAAACAAACGTCTCGGGATTTTTTAAACATAAATCCCGATACATTGACTCCTTGATTTGTATCAGCTCAAGCAGCTCTGCTTCTTGAAAGTTTCTGCCGCGGAGATAGCTCAAAATGTGACGATTGGTACGGCCATGCACATGGATTGAAAATTCGTCGTCGTTTAAAGGTGAGCCTCTAAGGCGTAGCGCCGTCGCTTGCCAGGCCTGAACGTGCAGCGGTGCATCCCAAAGCAAAACGCCGTTGAAATCAAAAATTATGCCTTTGTATTTCATCATGATTACGGGTAGCGATACAGATTGAGGCACCGTACGGTTGGGCAAAATGATGGCCTACGGCTTATCGCACCAACCCAATTTTTGGTAGGGGACATTGCCCTACTTGACGCCATTTTCAGAGCACCCCACCCAGCGATTCCTTGAGCGGTATGTCGGCATTGCGTTTGTACCAGTCATTGAAACGCTGACGATAGGACTCAAACGGCTGATGCAGTTCTATACGCGGATC
Organism: Methylomonas koyamae; assembly: GCF_001644025.1. Lineage (GTDB taxonomy): Bacteria > Pseudomonadota > Gammaproteobacteria > Methylococcales > Methylomonadaceae > Methylomonas > Methylomonas koyamae_A. The sequence goes on along the minus strand of NZ_LUUK01000183.1, from coordinate 89,120 downwards.
GTTGCTCAGAGCATAGGCCATGCCTTCGATTAGCCACGGCTCGCCGGTTAGCAGCGCCAGGCTGCCGAAGTGGTCGGCCTGCCAATGATGGATGAGCTCATGCGCCACGTAGTGTTGTTGCCAACCGCGCGGCGCGATGGCGATGGCGAAACTGCCCAAGGTGAATCCGGCCTGGTTCGATAGACCGAATGCAGATCGGCATGGCTCGGTGCGACAAAAGACGATCTTCGGCTCGCCGATAGACAAGCCCCATTGCGCGGCAAGATAAGTTTTCGAGTTGGAAAGTAGCGACTCCGCGGCCGTAAGCTGAGAAACATCGTCTATGCACAGGTTTTGTTCGTTGCAACGGACGCCGAATGCTTCCGGAATCAGCACCCGAACCGGTTTGAAAACCGCTAACGCCGAAATCGGCAACAGCAGCAGAATCGCCACAGCCCAACCAGTGAATTTCATCAACCTTCCTCCATGCCAGCTAACGCAAAGTACATGCGTGCCTCGTTATTGGTAACTGAATTTTGGCTCATTTTCCGACCGCCGACCGGAATAAGACCGTTATGCTGATAAAAATTGAAGTCCGCTCGAATTCCGGAACGGCGAGCAAAGCTCGGTGCATGACCAACTCAACGGGCTGATTTAATCCAAGCATTCGAGCTGCCAGTCCGGATAATTTGTCAACGTCCAATGAAGCCGACGTTTGATCGATGCTCAGTTCTATTTCGGCGGCCATGGGTAAAAAACGGAGCGTCAAACAGGCCGGTAAACCGTGCCACACAATGCCCTTACGTAATTGGTTAGCTTGGACGGTTTCGGCAACCGCCAAGGCATCACGGGCATGGAAAGACAAAATATCCAGTAATCGGTAATTCGTAGGTAGCGGCAATGTGCAAGACAATACGCCTGCATTCATGATTGACTCTCCCGCCGCAACAACTCGGCTTTGCGCTCCACCCCCCAACGATAACCGGATAAGCCGCCGTCCGAACGAACGACTCGGTGACACGGAATTGCGACGGCCAGATTATTGGCGGCACAGGCGCCGGCCACCGCGCGTACTGCCTTCGGTGCGCCTATGCGTTGAGCAATATCGGTGTAACTGACTTTCTCGCCCACCGGGATTTGCCGCAAAGCTTGCCAAACCCGCTGTTGAAATGCAGTACCTCGCATGTCCAGCGGTAAATCCAAGCCGATGGCAGGAGCTTCAACCAAACCGACCACTTTGGCAACCCATCGTTCGAATTCGTTGTCGCCGCCGATCAGTTCAGCCTGAGGGAAACGGTCTTGTAACTCTCGAGCCAGGCGGCCGGGATCATCGCCCAAGGCAATGGCACAAATTCCGATTTCGCTGGCCGCCACCAGAATAGAACCCAATGAGCATTCGCCCAAGGCAAAGCGAATCCGGCTATTGGCACCGCCGGCACGGTAGTCGGATGGCGTCATACCCAATAGTTGCGGCGATTGCTCGTAAAAACGGCTGCTGGAATTGTAACCGGCATCATGGATGGCGGCGGTTACCGACTGACTATTCGCCAGTTGACTCCGAACCCGGTTACCGCGCTGAGCTGCCGCATAGGCTTTAGGTGTCAAGCCAGTGATGGCCTTAAAAATTCGATGAAAATGAAAGGTACTTAGTCCGACGATAGCCGCCAACTCGGTAAGGCTAAGCTCGGTTTCGGCTGTTTCCAGCAAACGGCAGATTTCGGTCACTTTATCGGCGTGCTGTTCGCGCAAGGCAGGTTGATCCGGTTTACAACGCCGACAGGGGCGGAATCCAGCGGCTTCAGCTTCTTCTCGGCTAAGATAGAACTGCACATTTTCAGGTTTGGCGGTACGTGCGGGACAAGACGGTCGACAATAAATACCGGTAGTTTTGACCGAGTAGAAAAAGCGACCGTCGGCTGCCGGATCGCGGGCCAGCACGGCTCGCCAACGAGGATCGTTTTCTGTTGGCAAAGCGTCGGTTTCAATCGGCTTCGGCATGTCGGCTCCGGATTTCGTTCATTCACGCCGTTAATTTACCCAAATCACCGTGCTTGAACACTCCGAGTCTTGCTTTCAAATTCAAATTAGCTTGTTATCAAAACATCTGGAGCATTACTTAACCGTCTAAAGCGTTATAAACTTTTGAAGATAGGTGCCGTACAGCAGGTTTTCGCCCAGACGAAACCCAATCAGACCTCGCCATTGCTGGTTGCGACGAAATCCTGCCAGATGATAGCCGGCTTGAGCTTGCCGCTGCACTTGGGCCACAAATGCCACCGCATCCGGCAAATGGGGACGAAGTATGCTCATCAGTGTGTAAACCGCCACGATGTCATCGTTTTCAATAATCTCGTCTATAGATTGCATCATCGAGTTCCGCTTATCCGATTTCCGGCGGCGTTCTCGATGCAATCATTAACCGGTTCCAGGCGTTCATTTCGGCTACCGCAAGTGTCAGGTCGGATAATTCCTTTTCACTGAAATGCACTTTAGCTAACTGATAAACGGACTCTTGCACTTCGGCATCCCTTAGCGCCGTGACGGCCTCTGCCCAAGCCAAAGCCGCAAGTTCCCGCTCGGAAAACACAGTGGCTTCCTTCCAGGCCGCCACCAGATGGATCTTTACGATGGATATGCCGTTCTGTTGCGCCAATGGCGCATGCATATTGATGCAATACGCGCAGCCGTTGATTTGCGAGATGCGCAGCCGTATCAGTTCGAGCAAGCCGTGATCGAGCCCGCAGCCCTGTACGTATTGATGCAAACCGTACATGGCCTGATAGCCGCTGGTTTGATAGCTGAAGCGTTGGGTCATGAGCCACTCCTAATACTGTCGGTCACGTGAAATTGGTGCTATTCTCGCCAATCGAATGGTTTAATAGAAATACCAATAAATGAAAAAATAACCAGACCAATTCATCGAAATAGAATCGTGAGATTAGCGGAACAGATTGAACTTTCCATTGCAGCGAAACCGGCGCAATGCTCGATCAAAGACTGGATTTACAGCGAGATTCGCTTGGCTATTTTAAATGGCCGTTTGAAACCTAACGTCAGACTGCCCACTACCCGCGATTTTGCCAAACACTACGGGGTTTCCCGCAGCATGGTGGTTTTGGGCTATGAACAATTATTGGCGGAAGGCTATATTGCATCCCGTACCGGCAAAGGTACGTTTGTCTCAGCCAAACTGCCGGATAGTTTGGATAGTGCACCCGCCCCACAAGACCGCGCCGCGGTTTCGGCAAAAGGCAGGCTATCGCAACTGGGTCAAGTACTGGCGGACAGCCCTTTTTTTTACGGTGCCGCCGAATCCGCTCCCGTTCCTTTCAAACCCAATCAACCGGATTTCGAGCACTTTCCGTTGAACATCTGGAACCGTATCGCCTCCAAACGTGCGAATGCCTTGCGTCCGCGCAGAATGGGTTACGCTGATCCGACCGGCTATCATCCGTTACGCGCTTCGATTGCAGAACATTTACGATATACGCAGCGCATTAGCTGCACACCGGAGCAAGTGATCATCACCCACAGCGCCCAGCAAACCCTGGATTTGTGCGCACGCTTGCTGCTCGATCCCGGCGATACGGTATGGATGGAGGACCCCGGCTATCCCGGCGCGAAAACCTTGTTTGCCGCCGTCGGCGCACGGGTGCATGCCGTACCGATTGATTCGAACGGGATGGATATCGAAGCGGCAATTCAAAACGCCGCACACGCCAAACTGGCCTACGTGACTTCCGCCCACCAATCTCCAATTGGCCCAGCACTAAGCCTCGAACGCCGAATCGCGCTGCTAAAGTGGGCGGAACGCCATCAAACGACGATACTCGAAGACGATTACGACGGCGAATTCCGCTTCCACGGTACTCCGATGGCACCGGTCAAAAGTCTAGATGCCACTGACCGGGTAATCTATATGGGCACGTTCAGCAAACTGTTGTTTCCGAGTATCCGTTTAGCTTATGCAGTGGTACCGAAGTGGCTGCAAACACCGTTTGCGTCGGCGATGAGCCTGACCTGCCGCCATGTCGGGCTGGAAGCTCAAGCGGTGCTGAGCGAATTTATTGCCGAAGGCCACTACGCCAGACATTTGCGACGGATGAAGATGATCTACCAGGAACGCGCCGAAACGTTTATTACCGCCTGCGATAACCGGTTGAAAGGCCTGCTCGACGTTTGCCCGATTTCCACCGGACTCGATGCCTGCGCATACCTGCCGGAAGGGTTCGAAGACGTCGAGGTAACCGAGCGTTTAAAACAAGGCGGCATTGAAACACGGCCGCTATCGTTTTACGGCATCGAACGTAAGCCGCCCAGCGGTTTGGTTTTGGGTTACTCGGCGTTCAGGCCGGAGCAGATTGTCAGTGGAGTTTGCCGGATAAGCGAAATTCTATGACATGCTTTGAAATTGACTGAAGACTGAACTATTCGCCGAAGCAAAATTGGCTAAACCAATGCTTGCTTAAAATCACTAACAGCAGCGTCAATTACAAACTTGCCAAGGCCTATCGCGCAAGCTATCGGCGGTTAATTGCCGCGTCATGGCGACGAACGTCGTTGAACGGTACGCAACACGAGGATGTTTCCAAAGGTTCTTAAGCCCACCACCTCCTGCAGCACCAATCCGCTCTGATCGAACAGGCGCCGCCATTCGGCCAACGTCCGTTCCCGACCGCGGGTGTTGACGAACATCTGCATGTCGAACGCGGCCGTGGCGATGTCGGCGCGGCTGTCCGGCATCAGCATTTCCATCACGGCGATCGTCGCGTCACAGTCTGCGGCGGCGCTCGCCACCTTGGATAACGCGGCGATGCAGGTGGCATCGTCGAAGCCGTGCAACACCGCGCTCAGCAGGTAGATGTCCTTGCCACTTTGCGCCTTGGGCACGGATTGCAGCAGGTCGCAAGCTTCGAAGCTCATGCGTTGCAGTGCGGCGCCCTCGCCCTGGCCTTTCCAGAACTGCGCAGCGCCTTGGATGACCTGTTCGCGGTCGGCCACCAACGCCTTAAGATGCGGATGGCGCTTGAGGATGGCGAGCGACTTTGCCCCCTTGGAACCGCCGACGTCGATGATGCGTTCGAAACGCGACCAATCGAAATCGGTGGCGAAGCTGTCGCCGGTCAACGCGTCCACGCTATCCATCGCCTGCGCGAACAGCTTATCGAATTCGGGGTTAGCATCCAGATAATCGTAAAACGCCTGCCCGTGCGCCGATTCGAACGGCACGCCGCCGCGACGCACGCCCTGCTCCAATTGCTCGAACCACGGCCGGCTCATTTCCGGCGAGTTGTGCATCAGCACCATCGCCCGAACGCTGTGGGGATGATCCCGGCACAGGCAGGACGACAGCTGGTTGTTGCGGAAGCGACGCGGCGAGACTTCCTCGAACACGCCCATCGCCGCCAGCATGCGCAGCAAGCGGTAGAGCGCATCGGCGTCGGCGGCCACGCGTTCGGCCAGGGTTTCGGCGCTTAACGCGCCATCGGCCAGAGCGCCGGCGATGTCCAGCCGCGCCGCGGCATACAGCGCCCGCGATTGCCAAAAGGCCGAACCGATTTGGATCAAGCGGAACGGCGCCGGCACGAGTTTGTTGGGCAGGTTTTGCAGCCAAGTGCCAAATCGAGCGAGTTTGGCGAAACGGCGCACCGCGCCGACGTTCTTTTGTAATGTCATGTCACGCCCCAGGTTGTGCGGCGGCCATCCCCGCCGCCAGCAGTTTGCCGTTGAAAGCGGTGAGTTCATTGAGAAAAGCCTCGTCCATCTGCCCACCCATCTGTTCCTCGAAAATATCCTTGAGCAACATCGGCATCATGGCAAGGCTGACGAAAGCCATCCGCGCCACGTCGGGATTAAGCGCCCGATCGACCTGACCGCTTGCCTTCAGTTGTTCCAGCCGCCGCGCGCCACCGCTGCGGCCTCGTTCCAGCAATTGCAGGATAAAACGCCGGCCCGGCCCGTGGTTGAGGGCGAGTACCTTGAGAATAAGCTTGGGAAACTCGGGATGCCGGCGCATGGTGTCGTAATACAAGCGCAGGTATTCGGCGAAGCCACCGACTTCGGACAGCGTATCGCTGTCGAGCATGTCCAGGATGGGCTTGAGCGTCTCACGTATCATCTCTTCATAGAGACCTTCCTTGTTGCCGAAGTAATAACGGATCATCGAGACGTTCACGCCTGCCTTGTCGGCAATCGCACGAGTAGTAACCTTGTGGTATTCGTCGGCGAGGAAACATTCCAGCGCCGCCTTGAGCAGCCGCGCGTAAACCGGATCGCGAATATCGTTCATCGTAAATCTCCTGCAAGCCAAGATGGCGGCAGGTTAGCACCGGCGCCGCAGCTGCCCTAACGCTTTCGCCAATCAAGATGCGGGGTTTGATTGAACGGAAAGCCGTTCGCAGTCAGCGTAACAAGCGCACCCCAAGCAGCATACAGCCCACGGCAAAAGTGAAAATCCCGGCGATAGACACGAGCACCGAAATCGCAGGCCCTAGCGCGTAAACCAAGGCTCCGGCGAAGATCAATACTGCTGCGGGTTTGGGATAGAGTGCCGAACGGTAGATAGCCAGGCAAAATAGTTGCGTAGGGTATGCATCGCATACCATTTTCGGGATTTTCAATGAGCCAAACGCAAAAAAGGTACCGGTGCGTACCCTTGGCTTATCGCGTTCCTAACGGCCCGCCACCCAACCACAGGGGCCTCCCGCCTCAGGGGCTGCCGCTTCGCTTCCCCGGCGGGTCCCTCATGTGGATGGCTTGCGATCAATACCGTTGAGCTTGGGCTGATGATGTCGAGCCATTCTCTGTTAGGGTGCAAGAGCTAGTCACTTAACACTGATTTTTGTAAATTTTTTTCAATTTTCTATCATAAGTGATAAGATTTCTATCACTTATAACGCGCAACAGATGGCAAACTGAAGATGCTAGTACAATTCAAAGTTCAAAACTTTACCTCATTTAATACCTGTCAAAGTTTCAGTTTGTTCTCGTCAACTTCTACTAAAGAGAATTTTAGCGAAAATAACTCTTTCCAAATAAATAAATTTGGAATCAATAATATTCTAAAATCTGCTGCAATTTTTGGTGCAAACGCATCTGGCAAATCAAACTTCATTGATGCCATGAGTGTTTTAAGAAGCATTATTCTTAAATCACTATCTTCAACGGAATCGGATAATTTAAAAAATATAATTCCATTCTTCCTAAAGGATAAGCCATTTGATATTCCCACTGAATTTGAAATTAGCTTTATACAGGATGACTGCTTGTATCGTTATGGAATAGCTATAACAAACGGATTAATTGACGAAGAATGGCTTTATTATATAAAGAATAGCAGGGAGACCGTCTTATTTCATCGAGAAAAGCAGACTATTCAAATTAACAGAAGATCTTTTTCAGAAGCCAAAGACTTTATTCGTAAAAAAGGTGAAATATACTCTGTTGAGAAAACAAGAGAAGATGTGCCTTTTGTCGCTGTGCTGGCTCAATTTAATGGTCAAAAATCAAGAAAAGTTATCGACTGGTTTAAAAAGTTAAATGTCGCTTCAGGTTTAGGTGAAACAGGTTATAAGCGGTTTACATTCGACCTCTTTGAAAAAGATCGAAAATTCAAAGCGTGGGCTTTAGAAATCCTTTCATCACTACAAATTGATGATATTCGAATTATTGAAGAAGATCAGGATGAAAAAAGATTTCCGCTCCCTGAAGACAGCGAAGACAATGATCTAAATAATGCTGTAAGCAGTTTAAAGCAATTTTTACAAAAGACCAAATTAAAAGTAAAAAAACTCGAAATAATCAAAAAGGTTGATAATTCTTCCAAAGAGTTCATTATTCCTTTTGAGTTGGAGTCCACTGGTACGAAAAAGCTTATTTGTTTGTTGGGACCGCTTTATGATGTAATACAAAATAGCGAAATTCTTCTAATTGATGAATTTGATAGTAAGTTTCACAGCTTATTGTCAAACTTTATCATTGATTTATATCATAAAAATAATAAATCTAACAGTCAACTTATTATTACATGTCATGATACAAACTTGCTTTCTAAAGAGATTTTTAGAAGAGATCAAGTATGGTTTATAGAAAAAAATCAAAAACATGAAAGTGAGATTTATTCATTGGTTGAATTTAAGGAGCATTATACTAGAAAGGATAATAACTACAGCAAAGATTACCTAAGCGGTAAATATGGGGCAATTCCTTTGTTTAAATCAATGATGGAATTAGAAATGGTGTTAAATGGGTAAGAGAGATAGAAAAGGCAACTTTACTAGGCCCATAAATACAAGGGAAGAACTCAAGGTTGTTGCAAGTAGAGAGTTATTAACTTTTAGCTTTAAGGATTTAGATGAAACACAACCGGAAGATGAGCCGCAGACTCTAATCCTTTGGAAAAACGAGTCGTTACTTATATCTTTTTTGAAAAGATTAACAGAGCTTTCTAAATTAACCAGAGCTGAAGCTGAAAACCAACAACAGCTAAAAGTCTATGGCGATTTCCCCCCAAACTCAGATTTTTTTTGCCCCAAGCATGTAAATCAGAAAGTAGCGTGGGCCGTGATAAAAGCTGTCGGCGGACAAAAAGGAGTTGTTGCAGGTTATATTGTTGAAAGCACTTTTTACATTGTATTTTTGGATAAAAATCATAGATTTTGGATTTCTGAAAAGAAGCATACATAAATGCATGTCGGGAAATTGGTAGGGCCGTAGGATGCGCTGAACAGCGTGAAGCGCATCGTTCGCGATTTGTGCGGTTCGTAAACTCACCACACCCTACGCCTGCTTTTGGCAGGACATTTGCCATAGGCATTGTTGTTCCGTCTGACGAATTCTGGCCGCTTTAGAGCCTACCGCTACGGCCCAACTCACGCTAGCTCACACAGATTCTAACTCTATTTTTACGTTTTTACCGAACGCGGCGGCGCTTACCAAGGTGGTCAAGGTCAAACGGGTATCTTCTTCGTCCAACAACCGATGAAGCGAAGCCCTGCTGGTGTGCATTTTTTTGGCCATGGCCGTTTTATCCAGTTTGGACACCGACATGTCTTATAGCCAAGTATCGAGCACCGTGCTAATTCACGACGCGCGGCCAAAGCGGATATAGCGCCGTAGCGGCGAGCCGGCCGACCAGATGAAGGCTTCGGTGTAGTAGTGCATCAAGGCCAGATAGCCGACGATGCCCAGCGTGGCGGCTTTATAGACCTGAGTGGAAAACAGCGTTTGCAAGATCAGGTTGACGGCGGCGTCGCCGTGGACCTGTAGCCAGTAAGTCAATGCGAACGACAACAGCGGCAGCACCGCGACGGCCGGCAGCCGGCAAGCTTCGGTCAAGCGAAACAGCGCATTCTGCGGGTGGCCGGCGTGGCGGTTGACGTCGTGGGTCGCGTAAAAACTGTAGGCGGTGATGTCATGCACCAAGCGCGGCATCAGAATCGCCAAAAAGTAATACTGCTGGCAGTACACAAACCAACTGGCGACCACCAACAAGGTATTGGCCCACAGAAAATACCAGCCCAAGCGGCTGGCGACGTGACGCTGGCAGATCCAAGTCGCCGCCAGCAACGCGGCCGTCAACGCCGTGGCGATTTGCAGAATCAACGCGGCCTGCTCCGGCGCCAGGCTGTTCTTCATGAAAATACCGATGTAGGTGAAGATGCCGGCCGTCACGCTGAGCCACAATTGCAGATAAAACGCCCAAACCGGCAAGCGGCACACGGCCTTGGCGATGCCGTGCTGTTGTTTCAACACGTGGTAGACGGTCCAGCAAGCGCTGATCAGATACAGCACCCGGTAGGGTATGAACAAACTGCCTACGCCGAAGAACAGCACGATGAAGGCGCTCATTCCCAACAGCTTGCGTTGGAAAGTTTTCAGATAATCGGCGTGGCTGACTAACAGCAGATTGCTGGCGACGATGTGCGGGGTGCCGAACAAGACTTGAAACAACAAAAAGTGGCTAGGGCTGCTGGGCAGCGCATCGCGCAAGGCGTGGTCGAATAGCCAGCTATCCAGGCCGAGCGCGATCAGGCAGATCGGCACGATGCCGTACAGGCTCAATAAAAAACGGAAAGACACCGCCATGCCGGCGGATTGCCCGGAAACCGGAAGAGTCTGCGCTACCATGTTGCCACCTGTCGTTATTGTTATCGGCGGCGGTATTATCGCTATTTTGCGGACAGACTCCAATCCGGGTTTAGCGTGTCCCGCGCTTGCCCTGCAAGCCGCCGCTATGCCAGACCACGACGTGCTGGCCGGCCTGAAAATCGCCCGCTCGCAATCTGTCGTAGACTGCGTACAGCAATTTTCCGGTATAGACCGGCTCCAGCTCCATACCATGCCGGGCTTCGAACGCCGCAATAAACGCCAGCAGTTCCGGCGTGGTTCGAGCGAAGCCGCCGAAATGGTAATCTAGCCACAAGCGCCAACCACCGCCATCGGGCCGGCCTTGAACGGACAACAGTTCGCGGATGTCGCGGTACAAAAACTCGCCGCCTTTTAAGGCCGGTACGCCGACGATCTCCGCGCCGGGCGCCACCGCCCCGACCGCCCCGACCGCGCCGGCCAACGTGGTGCCGGTGCCGCAAGCCAGTGCCAGTAGGTCGTAAGGCGTATCGATTTCCGCGACTGCTTCGGCCACGCCGCGCCAGGCCAATTCGCCAGCACCGCCTTCCGGCAACCAGTATTGCCCAGACCGCTTATCCGGCAGGCTGTTCCATTCCCGATACGCGCGCAAGCCTCGGTAATCTTCGCGCGACACAAAGCGCAGTTCCATACCCCATTCCAGCAAGTCAAGCAAGGTCGGATTCAACTGCGCCGGCCGCTCCCCGCGCACGAAGGCGGCGGTCTTCAGTCCCAGCTCGCGGCCGGCATAGGCCAAGGCGTGCAAGTGGTTGGAATAGGCGCCGCCCATGCTGACGACGGTATCGGCGCCGTGCCGCAATGCATCGTTGAGAAGGTATTTGAGCTTGCGCCATTTGTTGCCGGAAATCACCGGATGAAGCAAATCGTCGCGCTTGATCGACAACGTCACGCCGCGCGCGCTCCAGGCCGGATCGGCGATCCGCTGTAAAGGCGTCGGCGCGAATTGGTCGGCTAAGGCCCGCAAACGCGGGTGCAGTTCGTTCAACGCGCTTGCTTGATCGCCCAAGCCACGTCCAATGCTTGCCGGTTGGCCTTGACGTCGTGGACTCTGAACAGTTGCACGCCGGCCATCACGCCCAGCGCGGTCGTCACTGCGGTCGCCGTGACCAGTTCGGCGGGCTGTTCGACATTGCAAATGCTGCCCATGAAGCGCTTGCGGCTGGTACCGAGCAGCACCGGCCAGCCGAGCGCGACGAAACGGTCGAGGTGGGCCAGCAGCTCCAGATTGTCCTGTTTGCGCTTGCCGAAGCCGATGCCGGGGTCGATGGCGATGTTCTCGCGCGGAACGCCGGCCACCAGCGCCGCGTCGACGCGCTGCTTCAGGAAGGTCTCGACTTCGCCAACCACGTCCTGATAATGCGGCGCGTCCTGCATCGTCTTGGGCGTGCCTTGCATGTGCATCAAGATGATCGACGCGCCGCGCTCTGCGGCCAGATCAAGCATACGCGGGTCGCCGAGTCCGCCGGATACGTCGTTGATCCACTCGGCGCCGGCATCCAGCGCGGCGGCAGCGACCGGCGCGAGCATCGTATCGATGCTGATGGTTACCGGCCGGCCTAGCTTCACGATCGCGCTAATCGCCGGCACGACCCGGCGGATTTGTTCGTCGGCACTGACCGGTTCGGAACCGGGACGGGTGGATTCGCCGCCGATGTCGATGATGTCGGCGCCCTCTTCCAACATGGTTTCCGCTTGGCGGATCGCCGCCGCCAAGCCGGTAAATCGGCCGCCGTCGGAAAAACTATCGGGCGTGACATTGAGTATCCCCATCAAGCGGGGTTTGGCGTTAGCGTGAAACATTGCGGCAGGCACTCCAGTCGGGCAAACGCATAGTTTAGCGCCGGGGAGCGGATTTTCGAAAAACGGGCGGGAAGTAGCTGGGAAAATACGACGGGGGGTCGAGCTAGGAAGGCGGACCGCTCCACCGACGGTGGAGCGGTCCGCCGCACGGATTAAGCCCGCAACAAGGCTTTTACCAAACGCTCGGACAACTGATCTTCGGTAAATTGCGGTTCGTTGGGCGGGTACAACAAGACTTCGTCGATTTCAAAGCCGTATTCCTTACCCAATGCGATCAATTCCTTAATCTTTAACGCGGCTTTTAATTTCTCGCCCAGTTCCGAATCGGCGCGGGCTTTTTCGGAAAACTCTTTTATCACTTTAATGGTCGTCATGAATAACTCCGTAATGAATCTGACTTTGGATACTAATCCAAGCACCTATAAGCAAAAAAAAAGCCAACTTAATAGACTTGAATTGCTTAAGGTTTTTGTCCGTTCATCTCGGGGGCTTATCCGACAAAGTGAAATTTAACGACAATCTACAAAAGGTTTTGTCGTAAACACGACAATTGCAACGTCATTTGTCCAAACCGCGATAACCGCCGCTGTAATACAACAGCGGATCGCCCTGCCGACAAATCGCGCGCTCGACCTCGCCGACCACGATCCAGTGGCTGCCGGCTTGTATTTGTTGAACGACGCGACATTCCAGCGACGCCAGAGACTCGCTGAGCAACGGTACCCCGGTTTGTCCGGCGACCCAGGGCACCGCCGCGAAGCGTTCGGCTTGGGTGGTATTGCCGGCAAACTGGTTTGAGACCGCTTCCTGCTCGCGGGTCAGGATATTAACGCCGAAAAACCGGCTTTCCAGCAAGCCGTTACCGGTATCGGTGCGTTGATTCAAACACACCAGGATTTGCGGCGGCTCCATCGAAACGCTGCTGAACGCGGTCGCGGTCATGCCCTTGAGTTGGCCGTCACGGTCCGCGGTGGTCACCACCGTGACGCCGCTGGCCCACAATTTCAGCGCATTTTTAAACTGGCTGGCATCTAAAGTCATAAGTCTCTCTAAGTCAATTGGCGCGGCACTAGCCCCGCATCAGTGTTTCGGACGCATGTGCGGAAACAACAGCACGTCGCGGATACTCGGCGAATTGGTGAACAGCATCACCAGCCGGTCTATGCCGATGCCCTCGCCGGCGGTCGGCGGCATGCCGTGTTCCAGCGCGGTAATGTAATCGGCGTCGAAATGCATGGCTTCGTTGTCGCCGGCTTCTTTTTCCTCGACCTGCTTCTGAAAGCGTTCGGCTTGGTCTTCGGCGTCGTTCAACTCGGTGAAGCCGTTGGCGATTTCGCGGCCGCCGACGAAAAACTCGAAACGGTCGGTAACGTGCGGATCGCTGTCGTTACGGCGCGCCAGCGGCGATACTTCGACCGGGTAGGCGGTAATGAAGGTCGGATTCATCAAACGATGCTCGACGGTTTTTTCGAAAATCTCGATTTGCACCTTGCCCAGGCCGTAACTGTCCTTGACCGGAATCTTCAGATTTTCCGCGACTTTCACGGCCGCTTCGCGGGTGCTCAGGTCAGCCAAGGTCAATTCGGGGTTGAAATGCAGGATGGATTCCAGCACCGTCATCCGCGCGAACGGCTGGCCGAAATCGTATCGATCGCCCTGGTATTCGATGATGCTGTTGCCGACCACGTCTTCGGCGATGCCTTTCAGCAAGGCTTCGGTCAAATCCATCAGGTCGCCGTATTCGGCGTAGGCTTGGTAGAACTCCATCATCGTGAACTCGGGATTGTGCCGGGTCGAAAGGCCTTCGTTGCGGAAATTGCGGTTGATCTCGAACACCCGCTCGAAACCGCCGACCACCAGCCGCTTTAGATATAGTTCCGGCGCGATGCGCAAATACAACTCCATGTCCAGCGCATTGTGGAAGGTGGTGAACGGCCGCGCCGTCGCACCGCCGGGAATCACTTGCATCATCGGCGTTTCCACTTCCAGGAAGTCGCGGGCGATCAAAAATTCGCGGATGTAATTGACGATCTTCGAACGCATCAGGAAGGTCTTGCGGGTCTCGTCGCTCATGATCAAATCCAGATATCGCTGGCGGTATTTGATCTCCTGATCGGCGATGCCGTGAAATTTTTCCGGCAACGGCCGCAACGCCTTGGTGAGCAGGCGAATGTCATCGACCTTGACGCTGAGTTCGCCGGTCTTGGTTTTGAACAAGACCCCTTCGGCACCCAGGATGTCGCCAATGTCCCACTTCTTGAACTGATCGTTGTAAACGCCTTCCGGCAGATTGTCGCGCGCGACGTAGGCCTGGATTTGCCCGGACATGTCCTGCAAATGGCAGAAACTGGCCTTGCCCATGATGCGGCGGGTCATCATCCGTCCGGCGATCTTGACCCGAATCGGCTCGGCCAACAATTCCTCTTCGGATTTGTCGGCGTATTCGGCCAACAATTGGCCGGCCACCACATTGCGGCGAAAATCGGTTGGAAAGGCAATACCTTCTTCTCGCAGCGCCGATAATTTCTCGCGGCGCTGTCTAATCTGTTCCTGTTCGTCGTGTTCGAGTTCTGACATTTTCAAAAATACTAATTAAAAATAAATACGGTCGAATTTAGCGACTTAAAGGCAACAATCTGACTCTTTCGCGTAATTCGTCCGCAACGATCAAAGCACCGTTATCAAGCTCGGCGTTGAATCGGTTCAACAATTCCACAGCTCTCGGTCCGAGTACTTTGGGTGAAATATCTTGGGTGCGAATTTGAAATACGCTTGGCGCGACCGCACCGGTCAACGCCAACAACGCGCCAAAATCCAAATCGTGGGCAAATACCACGGCTTCGTTTTCCCTGGCCCAGTTAAATAGTTCGGCATCCGGAGCATCTGCGGGACCAACCGTGGACCAGTGAAAGGCTTCGAATCCAGCCTCGTTTAGCACGCTTGTCCACGCCGGCGACAAATTCATGTCCAATATAATATTTTCACGCGGCGTTCAAGGGTAACTCGAGTTCCTCCGCTCGCCAGGCAGCAAAACGTAAGGCTTCAGTAATATCCTCTGCTTCCAGATACGGGTACAACTCCAATATCTGTTCGGTCGAATAGCCGCAGGCGACCAAACCCACCAGCATTCCGGCTGTCACTCTTAGACCGCGTAAACAGGGCTTGCCTCCCATCACCGCAGGATCGAACGTTATCCGTTGCAAACCTTTCATGTGACCTCCAA
The DNA here is from genome assembly GCF_001644025.1 of Methylomonas koyamae. Classification (GTDB taxonomy): domain Bacteria; phylum Pseudomonadota; class Gammaproteobacteria; order Methylococcales; family Methylomonadaceae; genus Methylomonas; species Methylomonas koyamae_A. Next base: position 73,972 of record NZ_LUUK01000183.1, on the reverse strand, counting down.
CCGTTACAATCGAATTTACAGCCCGCTTTTCAAGCTGGCTTCGATAAACTGATCCAGCGCGCCGTCCAGAACCGCCTGGGTATTGCCGGTTTCGACATTGGTGCGCAGGTCCTTGATCCGCGATTGGTCCAGTACGTAAGACCGAATCTGGCTGCCCCAGCCGATGTCGGATTTGGAGTCTTCAATCGCCTGTAAACCTTCGTTGCGTTTCAGCATTTCCATCTCGTACAGCTTGGCTTTCAGCTGCTTCATCGCGGTGTCTTTGTTCTTGTGCTGCGAACGATCACTTTGGCATTGGGTGACGATGCCGCTGGGGTTATGCGTAATCCTAACCGCCGATTCGGTCCGGTTGACGTGCTGACCACCGGCGCCGCTAGCGCGGTACACGTCGATGCGCAAATCGGCCGGGTTGATGTCGATTTCGATGTCGTCGTCGATTTCCGGCGATACGAACACCGACGCAAACGAGGTATGGCGGCGGTTGCCGGAGTCGAACGGCGATTTGCGGACCAGGCGATGCACGCCGGTTTCGGTGCGCAACCAGCCGAAGGCGTAAGGGCCTTCGAACTTGATTGTCGCGCTCTTGATGCCGGCCACGTCGCCCGGCGATTCTTCGATCAGTTCGGTCTTGAAGCCCTTGGCCTCGCCCCAGCGCAAATACATGCGTTCTATCATCGAGGCCCAATCCTGCGCCTCGGTGCCGCCGGAACCGGCCTGAATGTCCAAAAACGCATTGTTCGGGTCCATTTCCCCGGCGAACATACGCTGGAATTCCAGACCGGCGACCTGCTTTTCGTAAGTTTCCAGATCGGCGGCGACGATTTCGACAGTATCTTCGTCGTTTTCCTCGACCGCCATCGCCAATAATTCCTCGGCGTCGTTCAGTCCTTGCTCCAGGTCCTTGATGGTATTGACGATGCCTTCCAGCATCGCCCGTTCCTTGCCCATCGCCTGCGCTTGCTCGGGCTTGTTCCAAATGGCCGGGTCTTCCAGTTCCCGCAATACTTCGACCAGCCGCTCGCTTTTGGTATCGAAATCCAGATAGGTTTTCAGCCCGGCGGTGCGTTCGCGCAAATCGGCAATCTTGTATTTGATAGGATTAATTTCTAGCATCAACTATTAAAACCCTGACCGAAGCCTGGGGTCTCCGCGTTAAAAAACCGGTTATTGTAAACGATTACGCCGCCGCGATGGCTTTGCGGTTTTTCAGACTCCAGACGATACACGCCACCCCGGCCAGCACAAACGGAATGCTCAACAGTTGACCGGTGGTGATAGCCCACGCAGTCTCGTACATCGCCTGCTCGGTTTTGAAATATTCCAATCCAAAGCGCACGCTGAACAACAGCGTCAAAAAGCAACCGAACGAGAAGCCTGGCTTGTCGGCATGCTTGCGATAAATCGTCAAACAGATCGCGTAAATCGCCAAATAGCAGGCCGCTTCGTAGAGTTGCACCGGATGCCTCGGCAGCGGATCGATCCGGCTGAACACCACTGCCCACGGCTGTTCGCTGGGCGTGCCGAGAATTTCCGAGTTAAAAAAATTGCCGATGCGGATTAGCGCGCCGGCCAATGCGGTCGGAATACTGACCCGATCCAGCAACCAAAAGAATCCGTCGCCGTAACGGCGCCGGTACAAGTACAAGGCCAATATGATGCCCAGCGTCGCGCCGTGGCTAGCCAAACCGCCTTCCCAGATCGCCAGAATTTTCAATGGGTGCGACAAATAGTAGGCCGGGTCGTACAGCAACGTGTGACCCAACCTGGCCCCGAGTATCGTCGCGATCACCATGTACCACAGCAGCGTGTCCAGTTCTTCGACATTCTTACCCTCGCGTTGGTACATCCACTGCATCGTCAAGAAGCTGCCGACGAAGCCCATCGCAAACATCAGGCCGTACCAGCGAATTTTCACAAAGCCGATATCGAACAGAATCGGGTCGATATTCCAAATCAAGTGGTGCATGGCAAATCTAAAGGGAGTTTGAAACGGGCGAACAGGTTACAAGGTTAACCGCGGGCGGGCAAACCGGTTTTGAAATTCAGACCGACAACGCCAAGACGAAAAGGGCAAAATCACTCGAATATGCCACAATCAGCCATCATTCGTTCAAGGAACGCGCCATGCCTAAGTTCATCCTGCCCTGCCTCTTGCTGATGTTGCTGCTGGCCGGCTGCGCGTCGGAAAACTGCGACAACCGGGAATTGATCGGCATTCTGTCGCCGAATCAGAGCAGTGCCGGACTGCTAATGAACTACGCCAAAATTTCCGCCTGCCGGGCCGATACCGTTCAACTGAAAGCCGGTAGCGACGAAGAGAAAAAGTTAATCCTGATCTACGACTTGTATATCAAGGCCAGAAGCTACAAGGCTTGGAATTCGCTATTTTTCGGCTTATCCGTGACCGCTGCGATCGCGGTTTTTCTGTGGCCGGCACTGGGCGTGATTTTCAAGAGCCGGGAACAACACTGGCCCTGGCTGCAATCCCCAATCATGCAAACCACCGTGACCGGTATCGCCGCGCTGATGTTTGCGTTTTACAGCCAATATAAAACCAAGCAAACCCAGACCGAGAATCTAATGCGGACGGCCACCTACTCCAGCATGGCCCTGGAACCGTTAAGCCGGAAAATCATCGCCGACATGAGCTCGATCGATGAAGGCTTTAACTTTAACAACGTGTTCGACCATCCGGATTCGAAGAGCAACACCGCTGAAAAAACCGAGCCGGCCCCGCCGCCGGTCAGTCCCGGCGGCTGACTTGCACCACGCCGCCGACAATCCTGACCGGGAAGGTCTCGACATCTTCGTAAGCCGGCGCGCATTTGACTTGGCCGGTCTTGACGCAAAACCGGGCGCCATGGCGAGGACAAACGATCTCATCGCCGTCCAGCTCGCCGCTGGCGATTTCGGCGCCGTCGTGGGTACACACATCGGCAATCGCGTAAAACCGACCGTCGATTTTAAAGACCGCCACGTCGTCGCCGTCGATATCGACCACCACATGCTCGCGGTCGGCCATCGCCGATTCCGCCACCACGTCTATCCATTCCGTCATCTCGAATCTCGCTGTTGGTGAAGATTGGTTACGCAAAACCGCATCATTTCAAATAGACATCGTAACGCAGCAACTTACCCTGAAAACTTTGGCTCGGTTTGCCGCCCAACGGCTCTGCATGGTCCGGACTCTTGACGACGACCCGCTTGCCGGTTGCCGCCCATGCCGCATCGAACAAGGCTTGTCTATCCAGGTCGTCGCCCAAGATATCGCGCAGGATCGCCATGGATTTACGCGTGGCCGCGCTCTGCTTTTTCTTGGCGGGGAACATCGGATCGAGATAGATACAGTCCGGCGCTTCCGAAAGATCGGCCAGCAATGCGATCGCGTTGCCTATCAATAACGTCGGGGGCGAGAGTTCGCGCCGTCGCACCCAATCTTTTTGCGCCAGCCGCTCGAAGCCGTCCTGAATCAAGGCCGCCATCACCGGCGAACGCTCGATGCAAGTCACTTGATAACCCATCCGAAACAAGGCCAGACTGTCTTGCGCCCAACCGCAGGTAGCATCAACCACGGTGTGGGTTTTCTTGCCGATGGCCTGGGCCAGCAGGTCTTTTTTCGGTGCTGGATAGGAATGCTGCTCGCCGGGGCGCGGATCGATCTCGACGGTCAGCCCGCCTTTTTTCAGGGTTTGCCGGTCGAGTAGTCTCAGACAACCGTCGCGGTAAGCTAGAAAAAATTCGGCGGCGTCCAAGTTAGCAGCGTCGAAATCCAACAAATCGGCGTTCAACCACTCGGCCAACACCGCCGAGCGCTGGTCGCCCGCTATCACGGCCAGCTGAGTCATGACAGCAACGCCAAGCCAAGGCGATTCCCGCAACCCGGACCGAACCTCAACACGGTTTATTCGGTCGAAACCGCTTCCCGCTCGTTCTTCAACGCCGCATCCAGCGTATGCCAGGCCAGCGTCGCGCATTTGACCCGCGCCGGATATTCCCGGACGCCGGCCAATACCGCCAGCTTGCCGATCGCTTCCAGATTGATGTCTTCGGTCTTGCCGGTGGTCATTTCGTGGAATTGCTTGAACAAGGCTTCAGCCTCGTCTTCGGTCAAACCCTTGATGATTTCGGTCATCAAAGACACCGACGCGGTGGAAATCGCGCAACCGGAGCCTTGAAAGCTGGCGTCCTGAATCACACGATCGTCACCGATTTTCAAAAACAGCGTCAACTTGTCGCCGCACAAAGGGTTAAAACCATCCACCCGCCGATTGGCCTCTTCCATGATGCGGAAGTTGCGCGGATTACGGTTGTGGTCGAATATGACCTCTTGGTATAGGTCGCGTAAGTCTTCAAACATTAGCCAAACACCTCTATTAAGGATTTGATGCCTTGCATCAATACGTCGATTTCTTGGCGGGTATTGTACATGGCGAACGAGGCGCGCGCCGTGGCCGGCACGCCGTAAAAGTCCATCACCGGCATCGCGCAATGATGACCCGCGCGTATCGCAATGCCCAAACTGTCCAGCATGGTGCCGATGTCGTGAGGATGAATCCGATCCAGCGTAAACGATAAGATGCCGCCCTTGTGGGCCGCCTGACCGATGATGTTTAAACCCTTGATTTGTTGCGCCTGTTCGGTGGCATAAGCCAGCAGCTCGGCTTCGTAAGCCGCGATATTGGCAACGCCGACCGCCGCGACGTAATCAATGGCCGCCCCCAAACCAATGACTTCGGCGATGGCCGGCGTGCCGGCCTCGAACTTATGCGGCAGGCCGGCATAGGTGGTTTTTTCGAAGGTGACGGTGCGTATCATGTCGCCGCCGCCTTGATACGGCGGCATCGCTTCCAGCAAGGCTTGCTTGCCGTACAGCACGCCGGCGCCGGACGGGCCATAAAGCTTATGGCCGGAGAATACGTAAAAATCGCAGTCCAACGCTTGCACATCGACCGCCATGTGCGGAATCGCCTGCGCGCCGTCGAGCAATACCGGAATGTTTCTGGCGTGGGCGGCGGCGATGATGTTTTCGACCGGATTGATCGTGCCCAGCGCATTGGACATTTGAGTAATCGCCACCAGCTTGGTCTTGGCGTTCAGCAACTTTTCGAATTCGTCGAACAGCAATTCGCCGGCTTGGTCCATCGGCGCGACTTTCAACACCGCGCCGATCTGCTCGCACAGCATCTGCCAAGGCACGATATTGGCGTGATGTTCCATCGCGCTGATGACGATCTCGTCGCCGGCTTTCAATTGCGACTTGCCGTAACTTTGCGCCACCAGATTGATCGCCTCGGTCGCGCCGCGCACGAAGATAATCTCCTTGTCGCTGTTGGCGTTGATGAAGGCCCTGACTTTCTCCCTAGCACCTTCAAACTTGTCCGTGGCTTTGACACTTAAGGTGTGCACGCCGCGATGGATGTTGGCGTATTCGCGACTATAAGTATGAACGATGGCATCGATCACCGCTTGCGGTTTTTGGCAACTGGCGGCGTTGTCCAGATAAACCAAGGGCTTGTTGCGAATTTTCTCGCCGAGGATAGGAAAATCGGCGCGGACTTGTTCTACTGGAAATATGCTCATCGCTAACTGTTTGGTTTAATTGATTTCGTTATTACTACACACTAGAATCGAGCCGATCGATTCGCTAAATGGGATAAAACTATGGTCGCCGTTTTTCCGCAAAAACACCTCACCGACATCGCCGAATGGCATCGCATGGGCGAAGCCGGCATTTTTCCGCCCGAAAGCCGACTGGAACTGATTGAAGGAGAAATTCTCACCATGTCACCGATAGGATTTAACCATGCAGGACATGTTGATCGTTTAAATCGCATTTTTGCCCACTTATGGAACCAGGGTGTTACAGTTCGCGTACAAGGCCCAGTCCAACTCGGAGACTTGTCCGAACCGGAACCCGATCTGGTTCTGGTTAAACCCGATACCGACGACTACACCACCCGCCATCCCAACGCCGCCGACGTGCTCTTGCTGATCGAAGTCTCCGACAGCACTTTGCGCTTCGACCGCACCCAAAAACTGCGCCTGTATGCCACCCACGGTATTAGCGAATACTGGATCGTCAATCTGATCGACCAGTGCCTGGAAGTGTATCGGCAACCGCAAGACGGCGACTATCTGAATCAATCCGTGCTGACAACCGCCGATAGCATCGACTTGGTGGCGTTACCGGCGCTTCGGGTATCGGTCGCGGCTATTTTACAAACTGATCGCCGGAAACCGCTGTAACAATTCTTTCAGCAACAAACCTTTCAACTCGGCATTTTCGACCTTATCGACCATCTCGTTGGCAAACGCAAAGGTCAAAATATTCCGCGCGGTCGCTTCATCGACACCGCGCGATTGCAAATAGAACACCGACTTTTCTTCCAACTGGCCGACCGTCACGCCGTGCGAACACTTGACGTCGTCGTTGTAAATCTCCAATTGCGGTTTGGTATCCACCTCTGCATCCGCGGATAACAGCAGATTGCGATTATTCATCTCCGAATCGGTGTGTTGCGCGCCCTCGGCGACAATCACCCGGCCCTGAAACACGCCGCGCGCCCGGTTATCCAGCACGCCTTTGTAATATTCGCGGCTGATACCGTGCGGCTGCAAGTGGTTGATGCGGGTATGGTTGTCCAGATGCTGGCGGCCGCTGGCGACGAACAAGCCGTTCAAAGTGCAGTCCGAGGCTTTGTCCAAATCGCTGTGAATGTCGCTCCGCGCCAACAGGCTACCGAGCGCAAAGTTGTGGTGAACAAAGCGGCTGTCCGGCGCTTGCTTGACGTAGGTGCCGCCAAAATGCCGGGCTTTTTCGGCTTCCAGTTGCACCTTGTACAGCGTCAAACCGGCGTTGCGGCCCAGCAGACACTCGTTGACTGAGGCAGTGAAATAACTGTCTACGCTGCCGACATAGGTTTCGATAAAAACGGCGTCCGCCTGGTCGTGAACGATGAACAGGTTGCGCGTCGCCGCCAGCGCATTGGCTTCGGTCACCACGTGCAGAATCTGCAGCGGTTTGTCGAGCGCCTGCTTAGCCGCGACTTCAATCACGACACCATCGCCGAACCAGGCGTTATTGAACGCCACCAAGCTGTGCTCGGCCGTCGTCACCGCCTGACCCAATCTCCCTTCCAACACCGCTGGGGTTTCGGTCAACAAATCCTTGAGACTGGACACGGTCACCGCGCCGGCATCGGCGTCGATGCGCGACAGGTCCGCCGCGAAGCGGCCGTTAACCAAGACCACGCTGATAGCGTCATCCAGCCGATATTGATTCAACCATGCGACGTCGATCACTTGGCCGGTTGTCGGCGCGAACACGGTTTTGCTCAACGCCGACAGGTCGGTATAGCGCCATTCTTCCTCGCGGTGACCGGGAAAACCGCGTTCGCCGAACGCTTGCAAAGCTTCGCCGCGAAGCGTTTGCAACCACGGTAGCTCCCGACCGGGCAAACTATCGGCCAAGGCCGGATAGGCCGTCAAATACGGATCGTGGGTTGTTTTGCTCATCATGCCGCCTGCCCTTCCAGCCAGCTATAGCCTTTTTCTTCCAATTCCAGCGCCAGCTCCGGTCCTCCGGATTTAACGATCTTGCCGTCTGCCAATACATGCACCACGTCAGGTTTAACGTAATCGAGCAAGCGTTGGTAGTGCGTAATCATCAGGAAGGAGCGCTCGGCGTTGCGCAAGGAATTGACGCCTTCGGAGACAATACGCAATGCGTCGATATCCAAACCGGAATCGGTTTCGTCGAGGATGCACAAATTCGGCTCCAGGATCGCCGCCTGCAGAATTTCGTTACGTTTCTTCTCGCCGCCTGAAAAGCCTTCGTTGACCGCGCGATACAAGAACTTCTCGTCCATCTGCAGCAATTTGACCTTACCTTTCACCAAAGTCAGAAAGTCCATCGCATCGACCTCCGGCAAGCCGCGATGCCTGCGCATCGCGTTCAGCGCGGCCTTGAGCAGATAAATATTGCTGACACCGGGAATCTCAACCGGATATTGGAAGGCCAGAAACACCCCTTCGCGGGCACGAATTTCCGGGGCCATGTCCAGTAAATCCTTGCCGTTATAGGTCACGCTGCCGGCGATAACTTCATAACCCGGCTTGCCGGACAGCACGTGCGACAAGGTACTCTTGCCGGCGCCGTTGGGGCCCATGACGGCATGGACTTCACCTGGGTTTATATCCAGGGTCAAGCCTTTTAAAATAGGTTTGTCGTTGATGGTTACGTGGAGATTTTTGATGCTGAGCATACGTTTAGTCACCTAAGTTTTTAAAGTGTAGGCTGGGTAGAACGGAGTGAAACCCAGCATTAAATCTTTGTTTTTGTGTCGCTATCGCGACGGTGTTTTAACGTCGGTTTCACGAAACACATCCATGTGTTTCGCCCTGCGGGTGCTCCGCATGCAAATCGGCTATCCTGCCGATTTGTCGGACCGACAACCGAGATACTTTTCTTTGCTTATCCAAAGAAAAGTGTCCAAAAGAAACGACACCCGGATGCCGCTTGTTCCCTGCGCTCCTCAGGTTTGAGCGGGGTTTTCCGAAGGGACTTCCCAGCCCTTACGTAAAACGCGATGCATCCCTGCATCGCCCCTACTGGCTGTTCCGCTCAAAAGCTCCGGTGTTCTGCGCGGCATACGGGACCAAAGCCATCAGCCTCCAAAGCTCGTATCACGTAGGATGTGCTGAACGCAGTGAAGCGCATCGATCGCGAACGATGCGCCTCCTAACGTCGGCAGCATCCTACAACTTCATCCACATCCAACATCAAAAGCTATCTAACCACTTTCTTACCTCGTTCCCACGCGCTGCGTGGGAACGCCGGGCTTGACCGAGCTGCGGCACAGCCACACCGTAACACGGTGCATCTGGATTCCCACGCAACGCGTGGGAAACAGTCCCAAATAATCTAACCACTTTCAATCAGCGACGGGTTTACTCCCGTTATTCCGCCCCGAGCATCGCAGGATTAAGGCGGAATTCCGGGTGGCCTTTTCTTTGGATACTTACTTTTGGCCAAACAAAAGAAAGTATCTCGGCTGTCGGGCCGAGCCCCGACTTCAAAACACCCCGTCGCGATAGCGACACCTTAAAATCAAAAGCCCCTCACCCTAGCCCTCTCCCTGAGGGAGAGGGAACAAAAAACCTTTTAACCAACAGCTCCTTCAAGGCTAATCCCCAACAAAGCCTGCGCCTCAACCGCAAACTCCATCGGCAATTCCTTGAACACTTCCTTACAAAACCCATTCACAATCATCGATACCGCATCTTCGGCGGACAAACCGCGCTGCTGACAGAAGAACAACTGATCTTCGCTGATTTTGGATGTCGTAGCTTCATGCTCGACCTGCGCGGTCGGCTGCTTTACCTCCACGTAAGGAAAGGTATGGGCGCCGCAGCGGTCGCCGACCAGCAACGAGTCGCACTGAGTATGATTGCGGGCGTTTTCGGCGGATTTGGCGACTTTCACCAAGCCGCGATAGGTGTTCTGCGCCCGACCGGCGGAAATCCCTTTCGACACAATGGTACTTCTAGTGTTTTTGCCGATATGGATCATCTTGGTGCCGGTGTCGGCTTGCTGCAGGTTGTTAGTCAAGGCCACCGAATAAAACTCGCCGACCGAATCGTCGCCCAACAACACGCAGCTCGGGTATTTCCAGGTGATCGCCGAGCCGGTTTCGACTTGGGTCCAGGACACTTTGGAATTGCGGCCACGACATTCGGCACGCTTAGTCACGAAATTATAGATGCCGCCCTTGCCGTCTTTGTCGCCCGGATACCAGTTTTGCACGGTGGAATATTTGATTTGTGCATTGTCCAGCGCGACCAATTCGACAACCGCCGCGTGCAGCTGATTTTCGTCGCGCATCGGTGCGGTGCAGCCTTCCAAATACGACACATGCGAGCCTTCGTCGGCGATGATCAAGGTTCTTTCGAATTGGCCGGTGTTGGCGGCATTGATCCGGAAATAGGTCGATAACTCCATCGGACAACGCACGCCTTTGGGAATGTAAACGAAAGACCCGTCGGTGAATACCGCTGAATTCAACGCGGCGAAAAAGTTGTCGCCAACCGGCACCACGGTACCGAGGTATTGCTTAACCAAGTCCGGATGTTCTTGCAACGCTTCGGAAATCGGGCAGAAAATCACGCCGGCGTCTTTCAACTTGCCTTTAAACGTGGTTGCAACCGATACGCTGTCAAACACGGCATCGACTGCGATGCCGGCCAGACGTTCTTGTTCGTCTAGCGGTATGCCGAGCTTTTTATAGGTATCCAACAATTCCGGGTCAACTTCGTCCAGAGACTTCGGTCCGGCCTTTTTGGATTTTGGCGCCGAGTAATAGCTGATGGCTTGATAATCGATAGGATCGATCTTGAGCTGAGCCCAATCCGGCGCCGGCATGGTTTGCCAGTGGCGAAAGGCTTTCAAACGGTATTCCAGCATGAATTCCGGTTCGTTCTTCACCTTGGACAGCCTGCGGATCACGTCTTCGTCGAGACCGGGCGGAAAGGTGTCGACCTCCAATTCAGTGACGAAGCCTTGCTTGTATTCCTGACTGATCAGTTGTTCGATTTCTTGGGCGGTTGCGGACATGGGCACTCTCGCTGAATTAACGGAATAAACGACTCACGGGTATCGTGACTTCTTCGGGCGGTTTGAACGGAACGATCATGTCGGCTAACGAAACCGACTCCAACGCTTGAGCGATCCGGTCGTTCAGCAGGTGCCACCTGCCTTGAATCCGACAACCGCTGGCTTGATCGCAACCTTTGTGAGAAACGGTACATTCGGTCAAGGCGATCGGCCCCTCCAAGGCACTGATGACGGTAGCCACCGAAATCCGTTCCGGCTCCCTGGCCAACGAATAGCCGCCTTTCGCACCTCGAACGGAAGCAAGTACGCCGGCCTTGGTTAATATCTTCAAGATTTTACTGACCGTGGGCAGCGCAATCCCCGTGATCCTAGACAGCTCTAAGGCCACATGTACGCGGGATTGGTCCCGCGCGATCACGCTAAGTATCACGGTTGCGTAGTCGGTCAACTTACTAAGCTTCAACATTCAAACCTCACAATTGAGACCATTCTAGTCCAATTTATTTACCTAGTAAAGTGCTAGGTTATTCACTTACCCCCGCTCCCCTCAACTTCGGCTAAAATGTGGCAGCGATCCGCGATCCAAGGAGAACCTGTTGGACTAGATAAGGGAAAAGCCCGGTCTCATGCGCTTGACTGGCTCATCAAGCCGATAACCAAACAATGTGAGCGACCTCTCCCCACCAACGCGCGACCAAGCAGAATGATCCGAGAACAGCCGAGAAATGATTTTATAGACCGACTTAAAGACGTTAGGCTTATATCGCAAGCCACTAGAATGGAAAATCAAAAAAGACCCGACGATTTTTTTCTCCAACATATAAGTTTAATTTAAAGCTCGGGAATACCCACCAAACTGTTACTACGATCTATCGAATAGATTCGATAGCATACGAACCGTTAGTTGATTATCAGCAACTTCCACACCTGCAATCAATAAAAAGCACACCCCAAAATGACTCAACCAAAAGATCAAATCCGAAAAAACAGCATTTGGGTGGTAATTGGGAAATTTGCCGAACAAACCAGTCAGTTCTTATTCGGTGTAATACTCGCTAGATTATTAACCCCGGAAGATTTTGGCCTGGTAGTTGCCATCCAAATCTTCACGGGACTGGCGGGATTCATATCAGGCGCAGGCATGGGCGGCGCCCTAATCCAAGCAAAGCAAGTGCATGCCGCCCATTTTCAAGTTGTATTTACAGTCCAATTGTTGATCTGCTGCGTCATCTATGCGTTATTCTACTATTCTGCTCCGTACTTGGCCGATTACATGCGCAATCCTATCTATACGGATCTAATTCGCGTATCCGCCTTGAGCTTCCTAACCAGACCATTCCTTAATGTACCTAGATCGAAATTAATTAGGGACATGAAGTTTAATATAATAACCACAAATGCAATAATAAGCGGACTAGCAACCGGTATTGCCAGCATAACTTTTGCTCATTACAATCACGGCGTATGGAGCCTAATATGGGGCGGGCTGGTCGGCGCTATAACCATAATTCCCCTTACAATTTATTTTGCAAGACTCCCGTTGCGCATTAAATACGATTACCAAATAGCCAAAAATCTCGGCATAATGGGGGCGAAGTTTACCGCAAACGATATTTTAGTTTATCTACGCAATCAAGCTCCAAATTTTATAATTGGAAAAACATTGGGCCCATATAGCGTAGGACTTTTTAACAAAGGCGAAAGCCTAAGCGCCTACCCATTTTCATTTATTGCCGCATCAGCATACGATACAGTTTTCAGAGCATTATCCTCCTATCAAGACAACCTGGATAAAAGTAAATATATCTTCCTAAGGACCATAACTTTAGTCACAACTTACACCTTCCCATTTTATGTAGGCCTACTCTGGACATCGGAAGAATTTATAATAACCATTTTCGGCGAAAAATGGTTGCCGGCCGCCGCTCCACTCCAAATAATTTCAATATCTAGAATGTTCGCATGCATAGGAAACCCATCTGGAGCCGTTCTTGCAGCCCAAAATACACTCGGCGCTGAAATAATACTTCAATTTGTCAGTCTGCTTACAATCAGCGCAGGCTGTTGGTACGGAACAAAACAAGGCGATTTAACCATAATATCTTTAGCATTGTTACCTGGCATTGTTTTTATACACCTTACCGCTACATTAGTAGCTATGAATAAAATTCGAGTTTCATTACACAACCTACTGACAGCATTGAAACCCGCAATAATTTTAAATAGCTTATTATTTATCGAACTAGCCGTAACTGCATGGGCCCTGGATCGATACCAACCCAATTTGGAGATAAAATTACGGCTATTTTGTTTAGTAACATCCGGTAGCGCCTTTTACACTTTTTTGTTCCTAGCGCTACCTATCCAGTCGCTAAAATCGGAAGCGGAGAAATGGAAAGGGCTTTTGCGAATTAAAAAATATAAAACAGCATAAGAACTAAAATTTAATATCCACCATTATGATAAAAAACCATAAAATCAATTCAGCAGAAGTACCAGTCGATTATTTTTGATCGCCTCGATCAAAAAAAACAATTAAATTGCGATACAAACCATACGGCAGTAAAGCGGGCAACATGTACTTTAAATCGGCAATACAAAAATAACCGGAAAATAACAACTTCCTAAACAAAGTTTGCGCGGTTATCAAATCTCGATCCCAAAAATTTTTATATGCTTGCCGCAACAATCTCCCCTTAGTAACATCAGCCACTCGTTCTTTCCCAATCTTATTAACAACATCCGGATGAGCACGCAAAAACTTCTGCTGAACATGCCAGTGATTTAGTGCGATTTTTAACCGATTCTTAGTAATCTGATCACCGTCATGGTGAAAATAATAGGCCAATACTTTCTCAACCCGATGAATAAGCCCCGGTATTGCTATGCGCAGCCACAAATCATAATCCATACACGACGTCAAGGATTCATCAAACCCACCAACTTGGTCAATAACAGCCTTACGAATCAAAGCAGCGTGAATTGGCCAAGGACAAGCAGCCAAAATCTCAAGAATCTTTTCCTTGCGTTCAAAATCATCCGGAATATAAGGTCGACAAAACTTGTCCTGCAACCCCAGATTTTGCCAACCACAGTAAACCAGCACGACATCGGGATTCGACACTAACTCCGTTACCATCACACTTAAGAACTCCGCATCCCAACCATCATCAGCATCCAAAAAAGCCACAAATTCACCGCGCGCCAACTTTAATCCCACATTCCTCGCGGCACCAGCCCCTTGGTTAGCTTGCGTCACAACCGATATCGCTGGATAGTAGCCGGATAAACGGTTTAAAATTGCCAAACTTTCGTCGCGAGAACCATCGTCAACCACAATAAGCTCAAAACAAGAATAGGTTTGCTCGAATAAACGTGTAATTGTATTTTCAATATACTTTGCCGCATTGAAGCACGGCATAATTATTGATACAAGTGGATTATCAGACATAACACCTCAAAATCATTAAAATCCTATACATCCAAAAATAAAATTTCATAAGAGCCAATATAAAAACATGAAGCATTCAATTAATTTTAGCAGACTTTTTAGAAGCATCGGCTCACGATAACTCAGCAGAGTTTCGGCATATTTCACAAGCATTCACATATTAATCACTAAAAATATGTTAAATATCGAAAACCAATAAAAATATTAATCAATATGAGCCGATATCCTAGCCCCATCGTATTAATGTATCACGGAACACCGAAAGAGACACCTATCTCCCGGTATTCCTTACAGGCTCGCCTGTTTAAAAAGCACATACAATACTTTAAAAAAAACGGCTGGCATACTGCGTTATTTAGAGATTTACTCGATATAAAATCGCTTCCAGAAAAGACAGTCATCCTAACATTTGACGACGGCTATCTCGATAATTACTTAGGAGCATATTTACCTTTGTTAGAAAACCAAATGAAGGCGACTTGGTTTATAGCGACAAAACACATCTCCAACAGCGCAAACTGGCTACCTTTCCGATCGCCTCAAAACGACTTGCTGTCGCACGTACAAATTCTGGATATGCATCGCAACCAAATGGAAATCGGCTCTCACACCTGCAGCCATAGAGAACTACCAAGCCTCCACCTAAACGCGCAAATCGACGAACTTATTCACTCGAAGAAACTGTTAGAAACTTTGACAAATAGCTCGGTCACCAGCCTAGCCTACCCTTTCGGCCGTTATAACACTGATTCGCTGATCGCCGCGAGGGAGGCGGGATACAACTTGGCGTGTACTACTCAGCCAGGATGGCTACATTTAGAGCCAAATCCGCTGTTAATTCGGAGAATTACCATTTTTTCCGGCGACGATGACAAGATTTTAGCGCGAAAACTGTCTTTTGCCGATAATGATGTCTCTTGGCCGAAAGTGATGCGTTATTATTCCGACAGAGTCCTAGATCGACTCGGATTAGTAAAGTCCGAGTGATTTTCCTTCTGTATTTCTGCAAACGAACCAGCGTCAGCTGGCATCGGCAACCAATTAACAACCCATTGATTTTAAAGCCCATCGCGTCCAGATAGGCGGTCAACTACCAGATCATCTTTTAGTTTCATGGCGATAAAAATATTTTTTGTCTACACTCTCTACCGGAGTTGCTAAAGACCCTAAAGATATCCGTTACGAGCTTCCTTAAATCATTTTCGCTATGTCGAACAAATGGATCCAAAACTAAAACTAACTTATGCCATGTGCAGCTACAATCGGGCCGATCGGCTTCGAAAATTAGTGGATGCTATTCGGGAGCAAGAATGCCCTATCCCTTACGAAATTTTAGTCGTTAACAACAACAGTACCGACCACACCGAACTCGAACTAGCCGAATTGTCGACAAACCCAGGAGCTACGCTTCGATGGGTTACCGAAACCGAACAAGGCATCGTCGCGGCCCGCAACCGCTGTTTAATTGAAGCGATGACTTCTGACATAATGGTATTTATCGACGATGATGAAATTCCATTACCCGGACTGCTATACGCTGCTACCGACGCCATCTGCAACGAAGGTGCTCAAGTTGCCGGAGGGAAAGTGGTGGTCGACTTCACTGGTCAACGACGGCCAAAATGGCTCGGAGACGAATTACTTGGCTTTCTCGCCGCCACTGATTACGGTGAAGCGCCGTTTTGGGTGACAAGTAAGGACACACCGTTATGGACTGCGAATATCGCATACGACATGAAAATATTCCGCGAAAATCCAGATCTACGGTTCGACAAGCGTTACGACAGGCAGGGAAAAGCAATCGGTGGCGGTGAAGATGTTATGATGTTCGGCCTCCTTCTGAATTCCGCTATGAAAATCCGCTACCGCCCAGATATGACGGTTCTACATTCCGTCGAACCTTGGCGGTTGAAGCCTAGCTACTTCCTAAAATTACATTTTAGCTCCGGCTTTAGAAGCGCCTATAATTGCGGAATTAAATATAAACGCAATTTTTTTGGAGTTCCTCTATTTCTATTTAGTCAGGCATTAAAATTATTTTTTTTGTGGCTAACTTTGGCATTAAAGAACCAAAAACTTGAATTAAGGAAATGCATGAATTTCACACATGCACTTGGGCAAATATGCGGTTACTTTAGTCGATGGAAAGAAAACCCAGACTATAGGATCTAATCAACACACAGGCCTCACGTGCGCGACATCGTTGTACTTATCTTTCTTTCAGGCTGCATTGTAGCCGCTATCAAACGGCCTTGGTGGGGCGTTTTGTCACTGGCGATTTTCAGTTACATGAATCCTCATGCCTATGCTTGGGGCTTCGTACGCACCTTACCGGTTTACATGATTTTATTTTTGGTTGTCGTAATCAGTACATTTACCACCAAAGATAAGCAACCGATACCCAAAGACTGGAGAGTCACCGTCTTCTTCTTATTATGGGTGTATTTCATGTTTACGACGACTCAGTCGCCGCTTCAAGATATTGCTTGGTCCCGCTTCTGGTTTGTCACAAAAATATATATACCGTTTTACTTTACACTGACTCTAATCAACACAAGAACTAAATTGTACTACCTGATATCGACTATTGGTATTTCTATCGGCATTGTAGCCGTCAAAGGAGGAATATTCGCGATAGCCAAAGGGTTTTCTCATCGAGTTTACGGTCCACCAGGTACTCAATTCGAAGACAACAATCAATTCGCGATAGCAATGCTAATGGTTATTCCATTATTATTAATCTTTCGACGCGAACTCAAAAATGAATTATTGAAGAGAGTTACTTTATTTTCGGTACCGGTTATTTACGCGGCCGCTTTATCCTCTTGGTCTCGCGGCGCGTTATTGACAATGATTGCATTGACGTTCATCTTGATTTCAAACTCAGGACGGAAATATTTAACGATTCCACTGGTTTTCGTCGGGGTATTTTTCGTTAAGGATTATTTACCGGATGAATGGTTCGGACGCATGCATACCATGGAAAGCTATGAAGAAGATCAATCGGCTATGGGCCGCATCGTTGCCTGGACCGACGGCTGGAATTATGCGGTAAGTCATCCGTTTACCGGTTGCGGTTTTGAAGGGTGGAAGTTCGTGACCTTACGCGATTGGCACAGTTCTTACGTGGAAATCCTAGCCGAGCACGGTTTTGTGGCGTTTGGCTTGTGGTTCTCGCTGTTGGCTGGCTCGTTAGTCAACCTAACGCTGCTCATGCGAAAAACCAAAGGCATCCCGGAACTGGAATGGGTCGGATATTACTGTCTGATGCTTAGGGCATCTCTGATCTGCTATATGATCGGAACTTTATTTTTAGGCTTGTCGTATTGGGATTTACTTTATCATTTAGTTTTCATTGCCGTGCTAATCAAAAAATTCGCTCTGGAGGAGCTGGCGCAAATATCCGCGACCAATTCGGGGCTTAAGAAACATAAACGAATCCCCGCTTACTAAATTTAACTCGGCCGTAGCGCATTTTAATGGAAACTGTCGCCCAGCTCCTCTACTCCGCTTGCCTTTCCTCGTTATTTGGCATGGTCGCTTTAATCAGCCAAACCTGGCACAACTATTCGCGAACCGGCCCTGGAATTCCGGAGGAAGTTGAACGGAAATTTCGCTGGCACATGGTTTATGCCGGTCTTCGCTTAGCCCTTTGGTGTTACGTGATATTTCTATTGACGGCGTTGCCGGGTCCTATATTCTGGCAAAGTTGCGCTCTACTATTGAATATCGAATTCAAAACCTCGACAGCATTTTTTTTCGGCTTATGCTCGAGTGCTCTTGTGATTGGATATTTCTTTTGTTACCAATTATTATTTTCTCCAGGCGCGATTCAATTATCGTTTCAGTATCGTTTTTCCAGGCTATATGGACTGCACGACGCATTGACGCCTGCAATATTGAAATCAATCAAATTCGCTGGCATCTTCGTTTGGGTGACAATATCAGGCTTGAGCTTGTTTTCAGCGGCTCTTCCGGAAACCGTTTATATTTTCGCGATCAACCTTATATACGGTTGGTTAGCGATCAGTATTAGGGTCAAGGAACCCGCGCCGCTCGAATCCAAACCAAAATCACCGTCCTTCCCGAACATTGTCATGATCGGTGCCGACACCTTGCGTTGCGACCGCCTTGGCGCTTATCGCTATCGCAGAAATCTGACACCGAATATCGACAAGTTGTGCGCCGACGGCGTGTTACTTGGAAACTGTATAACCCCGGTGGCTAGAACGGCGCCCAGTGTCGCGTCGTTGTTTTCGGGTTTATGGCCCTACCAACATGGCATTCGCGACAACTACCCGTCCGCGGAGGAATGCCGGCTACCTCATCCAAGTTTAGTGCAGTGCTTAAAAGCCCAAGGCTATTCGACCCTAGCGGTTTCCGACTGGGCCGGCGCGGACTTCGGGAAAATAGACTTCGGATTCGAAACCGTATCGTTGCCCGAAGATCAGTGGAATCTCAAGTTGTTGTTCAGACAAGGACCGTCCGTCATTCGCGGTTTTTTATCGTTGTTTACCAACAATTCACTGGGAAAAAAGTACCTGCCAGAGTTGTATTATCTGGCTGGTATGCCGCTGACCGGTAAGCTAGGCCGGGAATGCCGCCAATTTATTGCGTCGGCGGCGCGAGAGGAGCGCCCGTTTTTTCTGAATCTGTTTACCTCGACCACGCACGTTCCGTTTACCTGCGATTACCCCTATTACAAGTTATTCACACCTGAGAATTACCGAGGCGAGTCGAAATTCATCATGACCAAACTCGCCACGCCTTGCGAAATCGTCGATAAACAGCAGAGAGGTTCGGATTATTTCGACGTACCGCAGATCATCAATCTCTACGACAGCTGCGTCAGACAATTCGACGACGAGGTCGGCAAAATCGTTGATTTTATCGAACAATCGGGTTTGTCCGAAAACACGCTGATTGTGATTTACAGCGACCACGGCGCCGATTTTTTCGAGACCGGCTGTTGGGGGCAAGGCAACACGCTGTTAGGCAAGGATCCAAGCGGCCGCATCCCGCTGGTCATGAAAGGCCCCGGCATGCCGAAAGGCGTCAAGTTCGAGCCGGTTTGCCGCGCCGTGGATGTGATGCCGACATTGCTTGGCTGGTTGAAGCTGGACGTTCCGGAGCATTTGCCGGGCACCAACCTGATGCCCTACATTCTTGAAAACCGATCGCCCAATCTATACGCCTATCAGGAAACCGGAATTTGGCTCGGCAAGGTGCCGGGCCTGCATCCCGAGCAAATCCTTTACCCCAACATCGTCGAATTGTTGGACATCCCCGACCAGCAAGCCGGCACATTGGTCATCAACGCCAAGTATTATCCAACCGTTATCCAAGCGAAGAGCCGTTCGATACAAGACGAGCGCTGGAAATTGATTTGCATCGCGACCCACCGCGGCCCGGTGTACCAACTCTACGATTTGGAAACCGACGCCTATCGGGATGTAGCGTCGGAATTTCCCGAGATTTATGCCCGCCTGCAAGCGCAGCTGGCGATTCATTTGAAAGCGGATCCGTACTGGAATCCCGCTCCGACCACACCGTCGGCCGCTTAAGACAACAAATTCGCCAACAATTCGGCGACCGCCAACCAATCGCGTGAGTCGCCATCACGCGCCGCTTTCATGGTAGAAAGTGTTGCCGATTTAGCATTGGCGGCGGATTGCCGCTTGGCCACCGGACGCTTTTTCGCCAACATTCGACCTCCCGCCCGCTGCCACTCCAGCAAATGACTGATTTGACCGCCGTCCAGCCATACGCCGTGACTCGCGCAACGATCCACTACCACGCCGCTACGGTAACCGTACAGTACCCGGTTCATCAACACTCGGCATACCGGACACTTTAAGTAACGGACGCGCGCGTCCGCCGAATAGCGCTCGCGGTTAATGCCGTCCAACCAAGCCCGATCGACAGCCAATGTCGATCCGGCCGTCCGCACCAACAAAGTTTCGATTTCCCCAGGATCGAAAAACAAGCCATAACAAGTCTCGCAACGTTCGATATGCAAAACCTGTTCGCCTTTCAGTGCCACGGTTTGCAACGGGGTGTCGCACACCGGACAAATTCTCGAGGTCTGAGTCCCAATCGGGCTGAAATCATACTTGCCCGATAGATCGATATCATTGCGCACACCGCAATACCGGCAAATCTGACTATTCGCCGCCAACGGCGCGGAACACGCGCTACATTTCGCCATTTTCGGTTCCCTATAAAGTCCGCTCCGACGTCATCGACCATGCCGCCACTTTTGAAAATAAAGTTCCACGCCCACCAAGCTTCTTTTCAGTACTGGCGCGGCATCGTGCAATTGCGTAACATTTTGGCAATTATGGCAAAGAACAGGAGTTCACGTGGCAATCAGAACCTATCAATCCAGCAAACCCAAGCTCGGCGAGCGTGTCCTGATCGACGAAACCGCCGTCGTCATCGGTAGCGTAGAATTGGGCGACGACGTTTCGGTCTGGCCAACCGCAGTCTTGCGCGGCGACGTGGAGAAAATTTGCATCGGTAATGCCAGCAATGTTCAAGACGGCTCCATCTTGCACGTGTCGCACGCTGGCGACTATTCGCCGAGCGGCTATCCCCTAAGGATAGGCGAGTCCGTCACGATCGGTCATCGCGCCGTTATTCACGGGTGCACGATAGGCAATTATTGCCTGATCGGCATTGGCGCCATCATCATGGACGGGGCGGTGCTCGGCGACTACAGCATGCTGGGTGCCGGCGCGCTAGTGCCGCCGGGTAAAAAATTGGAAGGCGGATATCTGTACATCGGCGTACCCGCCAAGGCCGCTCGCGCGCTAACCGACGACGAGAAGATCTTTTTGGCCTACTCCGCGTCGCACTACGTCAAACTCAAGGACAGTTATCTGGACCGCAAAGCCACCCCGGAGTGATCGCGGTTTACACTCACGGCCCAAAACATGATTCGGCTAACCACCAGCCGTTGACCGGCCGGTCGCAGGCCCTCTGGTCGTCCTGAATCAGCGGCCTATTCTTCGTCCTTGGATCGCACGCCCCGAAGCGACGACGCCCATTATTAATATTGAAACGATATTTGTTTGACAAGCCCGGCCGCTTGTTATATTGTTTCGATTCGCTACCAATAACGGACGCCGATCACGCGGTTTTTGAATTGTTGGTTGCGCGCGGCTCTTGCCCTCGGCCGCGCCCGACCTTCCGGCACAGATCCACCAACCATCCGGCCTATTCCTCTTGTCCGGCGTCCGCCGGTAGCGAAACCGGAAATCGAGTTCCCGGCCGAAGTTGGCCGACAATACCGGCTTCCATTCTTACTAGACCCGACTTCGGCCATCGCCGAAAATAAGAGGTAAACCATGAGTGAAGTACACCAAGAGAAAGATCATTTCGTACTGTATGTTGTCGTGACGGTCGTCGTGGTCGTCGGCGCGATATTGGCGGTCAAGCTGAACGAAAACGAAAAATTCGCCCCCATCAAGGACCAAATCAACGAGGAACACCGTTTAATGAATATCCGCGTCATCGCCAACCGGGAGGACTGAACATGCGCAAATTTCCGTTTATGTTAAGTTTGCTGCTGACCATGTTGATCAACACACCGCTGCA
This sequence comes from Methylomonas koyamae, assembly GCF_001644025.1. GTDB lineage: Bacteria > Pseudomonadota > Gammaproteobacteria > Methylococcales > Methylomonadaceae > Methylomonas > Methylomonas koyamae_A. Next base: position 52,310 of record NZ_LUUK01000183.1, on the reverse strand, counting down.
AGCCACCGAATATATTTATCGCGACCTGATGGCCAATAGTCTGGCACCGGCGCATTGCGACGCCGAACCCAAGGCGCGCGACGCCGCGGCCAAACCCTATAACATCGAACGCTTCAGCAAGAAGTTCTGCCAAACCCAAGGTTACGGTTGGCACGTCGAAGAAATCAAAACCGCGGGTAACACCGTTTGCGACAGTTGCGGAAACCAAGCCGATTTAAAACGCTGTCACCAGGAAGACATTGTCGTCAGTTGTAAACGTATCAAACCCGGCACGGTCGGTATGTTACCCGGCAAAGGCTAATATTGATCGACCTTGATGTGGCAGTTTGGCGCCCGGCGCCGCTGCCACCCCTTGGTCGGGTCACGCCGACGACACCTCATGTGTCGGGCATAAAATCTGCTTAAAAATCTCGATAAGAAATCCGTTCCGTAAACATCAACTATCGTTTGGGTGGACGACATGACCTTACTTTCGGCGGCCGAAACGGCCCCGGTCGGATACGACGCGATCGATCACGACCATCAATCCTTCATCGCGTTGGTAAATCAGTTGGATAGCGCGGACAATAACGAATTTCCCGCCCTGTTCCGCGAACTCTATCACCATACCGAACAGCACTTCGAGCTGGAAAACCAATTGATGCAAACCTTCGCCTTCCCGGCGGAAACCGAACACAAAGGCGAACACCAGCGCGTTTTGGCCGAATTCAAACAATTTCAGTCGCGCATCGACAAAGGCCTGATTCCGTTCGGGCGCGCCTTCGTCAAAGACAGGCTGCCGCAATGGTTCAAATTACATGTCGCGACGATGGATAGCGCGTTGGCCGCCCATATCCATCAAGCGAACGCGCGCGCCGGAGACACCAACGCCGCATGAGCGCCGTTCCCGAACTTGAGTTAATCGAGGGATTTTACAACCAAGCCGACTGTCGGCAACTCCTCGAACGCTTGCTCGACGAACAGGATTGGCCAAACAACCGTTACCAAGTCGGTGAACGCTGGTTCGAACTGCCGAGACAGCAAACTTGGCATGCCGACCCCGGCATTCGTTACAGTTACAGCAACAATCTGCTGGTCGCCCGGCCCTGGACCCCGTTGTTGTCCGAACTAAGAGCCGCTATCGAGTGCCGTTTGAACGCGAAATTCAACGCGGTACTGGTGAATCTCTACCGCGACGGCAACGACTACGTCGGCTGGCATTCGGACAACGAACGCGAAATGGGAGACGAACCGTTGATCGCTTCGCTGAGTTTGGGCGCCCCCCGTACCTTCGCCTACCGCCACAAGCGAAGCGGGGAACAAGGCAGCACCCGACTAAACGCAGGCACGCTACTGACGATGCGACCATCCTTTCAACACGATTGGCGGCACAGCGTCCCGCCGGCACCGGAAGTCGCCGATCCCAGGATTAATCTAACATTTCGCTACGTTCTGCCGCCGCCGAACTAAGTCGCTGGTACGACGGGTGCGCCGTGTCCGGCGCATAAAAGGCAAAGGCGGTCTTACCGGATTTCTTGACGGCATACCTTACCCCGTCAGCCAGCGAACTCAACTCTTCGGCGTCCTCGCCGTGATCGGGAAACGATACAATCCCAATTCTGTACAATTCGACGACAAGGCAGTTTTTGCTTGGGTCACCGATATTTACCCGACCTATTTTACGAAAACGCCCACCAGCGCCAACAGCGCCAGACCGGCGTATTGCCAGGCAACATCTTCGGAAACGACACCGGATTTGGCGAATGCCGCTTGTTGCAAGGCCAGCCGCAAACTACCGGGATCGGTCAGACGTTGATAGCTCAATCCAGCCTCGGCGGCCAAGCGTCTCAGATAATCTTCGTGGAGGCGGCTCAAATGCTCGTCGCCGATCACCGCTTGGCTACCGAACGGCGCATTGCGAGCGTCATAGCCTTGAATTTTTTCCGGGTTAAGATCGGATTCGCCGAAGGTCGAGCGATGCGGGACATCTTCGGGTTTGTAAAAACCCAGGCGCTGGCCGTTGGCATCGAATTTGGGAATCGGCGCGGGGTTATCGCCGCCGACGCCGATAATCACGCCTTGCACTTGACCGCGAAACTCGCCGAGATCGGGCTGGTAGCGCGCGTTGGGCGGAGGCGCCTCCTGGCCGTCGGTCAAGAACACCAAGGTTTCCTCGCGTGTTTTGAAATCTTCCAAAGTCCTGGCCAGGCCGGCGGCGATCCGACTATCGGCGGCCCACGCCATCCGCCAATCCAATGCCGCCAACGCCGCGTCGATTTCGTTGAAGCCGGAGCAGACTTCGATGGGCTCGAACAACAGCGCCGATCGGCGTTCGGTGAATATCCCCAAACCGACGCGCGATTGGCACGGCAACGCCAGCAGTTGCTCGCGCAGACTGTGTTTGACAAAGTCCAGCCGGCTGACGGCTCGCCCTTCCCGCACATAATCTTCGGTATTCATGCTGCGGGTAATATCCACGACGAAGATCAACTGGTATAGCGGACGCTGCCGTTGTCGAGTCGGGCCCGTCGCGGCCAGCACGGTCATCAATAGCGCCAGCACTAACAGCCACCAGCGGTAGTCTCTAAAATTCGGTCCGGGCATGGCGATTCAACGATGCATAATGAGACGGCCGGCGCCGAGACCCCGGCGTGCGCGTTGGGCACTGCTCATGGCAAACCGCGCGGAAATCCGGGCAGCGTGGTCCACAGCTGGGTCTTTTCCCGACCGTCGTCCGGTTCGTGACCGCTGTTGACCCTATCCATTTCCGGCAACAGCCGCATCGCCACTTCCAGATTGTACTTGGCATCCCAGTAGCCCGGCTCGGCGATCAGTGCGTCGCGATAGGCTTGCTTAGCCAAGCCGACCAACGGCGTCGCATCGTTGATATTGCCGGCGTGTAGCTTTTCCTGCGCCTGCGCCATATACAAATTCCCCAGATTGTAACGCGCCTGTGCCTGCAAGGCCGGCGGGGCCTGCCGCAGCAATACGTTCAAGGTGGCCAAGGCATCGTCGTAGCGGCCGGCCTTGCGCAAATACACCGCTCTCGCCATCCGTAGAGACGGCGGCGCGTCGGCCAGATCTTCGACCTCTACGTCGCGACCGGCCAGCAATTGCTCGATCAATTGGTTTTGGCCGGCCAGCCGATAGAGACGGGCTCCTTGTACCAAACCGACCAACAGTGCGGTCAGCAAGCCCGCCCACAGCAAACCGTGTGTGAGACCGCGCATCAGTATTTGACCTCGCAAAGTTTGGCGCCTATCAGCAAAGCCGCTAGCCCGGCGGCGACTCGGTAGCACAGCGGCGTTAAATCCTGCTTGGGAATCCGTTCGAAATAGTGCAAGGGGCGATGCTCCAAACGATTGATATCGTCTATCGCCTGACGCATCGCACCGGGATTTTCGGCTTCGTAAGCTTGATAGGGAATATTCAGGCTGGAAAAAAATAAATGTAAATAGCGTTCGGGCATGGCTTGCGCGTTGTCGTCGCGCGGATCGGTCGGCATCTCGAACAAACCGGGACTGTTCGCGGTGCGCAAAAACACCCAGTACAAGCGCACTTGACGTTGCTTGAACAACTGGCGCAATTTGGCCTCGCTGTCCGGGTCTATCACCGCCGCTCCGTCCGAGACCAGCAAAACGATACGCGAACCCGATACCGGCTGGTCGTCGAAATACGATAACGCCAAGGCCAAGCCCTTGCTGACGTTGGTATAGGCCAGCGCCGGCTGGGCCGTCGCGGCGATCGCCGCCCGCACCGCCGGCTTGTTTTCGGTCAACGGCATCACGAACAACGGCGAAGTACTGTAGGCCGCGACGCCGATCAAATCGTGATCGCGATGATCGACAAACTGGGTCAGCAATCGGCGGGCCGCCGCCGCCTTCGATTCTTCGCCGCTCCCCCCGTTGAGATGCCCGACGTCGGGTGCCTTACCGGCGAACGTGTTGTCCATGCTATTGCTGCGATCCAGCAACAACACGATGTGGGCGCCGTGGCCGATGCGCTCCACCTGCTGCTCCTTGCGATACGGCCCAGCCAAACCCAACACCAGCGCCGCGATCGTCAACGCGCCGAGCAGACGGAGCAGCGCGTCTACCAAATTCGAGAACGGATCGGCCGGCAGCAAGTCCAGCGCCGGATGTTCGCCGGCACGCATGCCCAAACGCCACAGCGGCAACGCGCATAGTAGTAAACCGGCCAGCGGCCAGACCTGTTCCACAGCCAAATTCATCGGGCGCCCCGTTCGACATCTCGACACTGGCCGCAGAGTCGGCGTAAGCGCTCGATCGCGTCGTCGGTCGCGGCCGTCTGGTCGGCAAAGAAAAACCGGTTGGAATAGTCGAAGAACCAGCTCAACTCGGCTTGCAACGGCCGGTAATGCGGGTGGGCTCCGAAAAAATCTTCCAGTCGGTGCCCGAATAGCGGTCCGCCGTGCAAGCGATTCAACGCGCCGTGCATGACCGTCAGCGCTTCGGCCATTTGCACGGCCCGCAGGCCGCGCAATTGCCGACCGGCGCGCTTGAATAGGCTACGCCGGGGTAGTCCCGGCAAATAGCCGTATTGCCAAGCCAGCCGCAAGCCAAGCGCCAGCGCCGCCAGACCCGCGACCAGCAAATTTCGCAGAACATCGGCATCCGCGATTCGCGCCGGCGGCTGATCGGGGCGCAGATACTCACCGGCTTCATCCTGGCGGGCGATCAACTCGCGTAGCGGCGCCACGGTAAATTGCCAGTCCGGGACTCGCTCTTCGAGGCTTTGCCCGTGCTGACTGAAACGCAACGGGAAACCCGGAATCGTCAGCGCCTTGACCTCCAGCGGCGCGTAGAACACCTGATATTCCAAATTCACCCGATATTCGTCGTCGCCCAACGGCTCGACCTCCGCTTGCCGCAGATGCAACCATCGGTTCATCGGTCCGGGCTTGGGCAGGCTGTCCGCGTGCAATACCACGCCGGAACGGGTCTGCACGGTGATCCGCATCGGTATTGTATCGCCGATTTGGTAGCCGAAAGGCCGTGGCGTCTCGACCCGCCATGCGCTGACCGGCCGGATCGGCGCGGCGGAGCATGCCGCCAATAATCCGGCGGTCAAGCTCAATACCCCGGCACGAATCCAGTAAACGACGGCTCGCCGACGTTCGGCAAGCGCCGACGCCGGCGAACAAGGCCGGCCTTCTTGGCGGCATAGGTTACTCGGCGCGCGCATCATGCCGCCCGTGCTAGAAAGTACTGGTTGAATTGCTCGGCCCGGTACCCTTGCTCGATAAACATCGGCTCGTGACCGAAGGCCCGGAATGCGTGCTGCAGTTGCCGACGGCGTTGCTGATAGGCGGTTTCGATACGACGTTTCAATGCCGGCCGCATCCATACGCGGCGGCGACGTCCGGTTTCCAGATCTTGCCAGGCCAACAAGCCCCAGTCCGGCATGGTCAGATATTCCTGTTCGTCCCAGAGTAGCAAGGGCACCAATTCGTGACGGCCCAGACTCGCCAGCAACGCGGGCAAGCGAACCAGCGGCCAATGACCATCGCCGATCAAAAACACCAGGGAACGTCGAGCCGGCAGATAGGCTCGCGCCCGCCACAAGCCATCGCACCCCGGCATTAACTTAAGTCGAGACAAGGCCTCAAACCAATGCTCCACGCCGCCGAGGTCTATCGATCCGGGCGGTTGAAACACCAATGGCTTATCGGCCGCGCCGAACCCGGCGAAGCCCACCCGATCTCCCGCGACATGGGCGGATTCGACGATCGCCAGTAATATTTCGACGATCGTTCGGCGTTTATCGCGCCGGCCGACGAAAGCCATCGAGGCCGACAAGTCGGCCAGCACCATGACTTCGACCCGGCTATGCTCCTGATGCGCCTTAACCCGGTACTGGCCAAACGGGTCTAGCAGACTGGCGCGCAGGTCTATCCGTCGGGGGTCCGGCCTCGCGATCAGGGCTTCGTGCCGCTTGAACAATTGTCCGTTGCCGACCATCTGCCCTGGGTGCGCTCCGGGATAGACTTGAACAGCCGGACCCGACAAGCGGTATTGGAAAGGTTCGATATTGATCGCCATGAAACTCGATGCAGCTAGCGGTGGACTTGGATCGGCATGTAGGAAGGATCGGCTCCGCCGGCAGCTATTGCGACACGATGACCTGAACCACCAAACCGGTGACCAGGCAGTAACCGGGCAGCGAATATTTCAGCGGCGCGTTGACCAGCAGTTCGACGACGCCGGAGTAACCGCGCTCATTACGGCTATAAATAGCCTCGCCGACCAGCCACAATAGGGAATCCAGAATTAACAGCGCCACAATCGTAAAAAATCCGACATCGCTGAATAAGAACGACTTGCTGGCGAGCAGGGAAATTCGCTCGTTAGTATCGACAAAATTCGCGGTCAAGATGCCGATCATCAATGCCCCTTCGTCGAAGGCCACCAAAAAAAAGGTATAGGTAAAGCGGCGCATCCGCGCCGAAAACCCGGCCAATCCGGGAAAACGTAGCGCCAGATACAGCACCGGCACACTGAGGCAGAACAGCAGAACGCCAATCACCGACAACAAAATCCAGAATTTGAAACCGACCGCGTCATTCAACGCGCTGGTGTAGTAGGCCGCGTAGGGAATGTCGGAATAAGCATCCAGGGCGCTGGCGATAAACGAGCTGATGATGCCGACGCCCGACCAAGTCAAATAGGTTTCCAATAAATGGCCGAGTCCGGCGTGCGGAATCATGGCGCGTAACAAAGTTTTCCAGTTCATGGGACTCAAGGTGCTGCGATGTGATTGAGGATTTCGCCGACCAAGGCCGGCAACAGCTCGTCGTGACGGTAGGCGTAGATCGGATTCAAGAACAAGCGGTGACTCATCGTCGGCGCGAACACCGCCTGGATATCCTCGGGCCACAAGCTGTCGCGCTGTTCCAGCCAAGCCCGAACCTTGGCGGCGCGGATCAGATAACTCATGCCGCGCGGACTGACACCGGCGTGCAGCAAGCGCTCCATCTCGACATCGCTCAAACTAATCCCGTACGCCTTGGGATCGCCGCTGGCCTTGGCCAGATCCAGCGCGTATTTGCGTAGCGCCGGACTGGTTTGAACGCGTTGTTGAATCGCCTCGCCCAGCGCGTTCAGGTTTTGATAGCCGATACCGGACTCCGCCATGCCGGCGATTAAGGCGTCGACATCGTGAAAGCGCGGATCGAACATCAATTCGTCCAATACCGCATCGTCGCCGGGCGCGGCGATGTTGATTTCCATCAGGAACCGGTCGCGCGCCGCCGCCGGCAATTCGAAAGTTTCTTCGCGTTCCACCCGGTTGCGATCGGCGAATACCAACATGTGCGGCATCCGGTATTCGCGGTTGAACGCGCCAACCGCGCGCTCGGCCATGACCCGCAACAGCAGCGAATGCACTTGCGGCCGGGCTCGATTGATTTCGTTGAAGAAAAACACCGATAACTGCTCGCCTTGCTTGAGCAGCGGACCGGGATCCACGCAAGGCCGGCCGTCCTGGTTCAGGTAGGTGTAGTAAATCAAATCGGCGGGCATCAAATCGATGGTGCCTTCGATGCGCTGATAGCGACCGCCCAGTCCTTGCGCGACGGTACGCAGTAGCGTGGTCTTGCCGACGCCGACTTGACCTTCCAGCAGCACGTGACCGCGAGCGAATACCGCGATCAGGAGATTGCGCACCGCCGTCCGCTGGCCGACGACAATCCGGTTTATCTGGTTTTCCAGCGCCAGCGCATCGTCGCGCCGGCTAGCTAGCGTATGTTCGGTGATCATGTTTAGCTTGGCCCGTTACGGGCATATAGGCAAAAAAACTCCGGGCGGTGCCCGGAGCCGTGAGCTTCAGTCTTATCTTGGGCCAAACGCACGGCCTACCCTTGCCGCAAGTCCAGCGGTCCAAGCCTATTCCGTTAGACTGGTCTCTAGGGTTGCCGCCTTCCCTGGCGGCGTCCTAAGGGCCTGGTGACGACGCCCGCGCGAACACCTCGGTGTTCGCCGCCTGCCTTGGTCGAAAAACCACTGGCGATCCGTTCGCGGTCGCCAAGCGGCTTTTAACCGTCTCGCTCGGGCTTATTGACCTTCGACGTCGTAGACGAACTTGCCGGTTTTGGCCAGAATTTCGCTGCGTTTGGCGTTGCGGGCCTCCATTTCCTTGATCGATTGACTTTGCTTGTTCAGTTCGTTGACATCGTGTTTCGGGTCGTATTTGCTACCGGCCACTTGCGCGGGATAACCCGGTTTCGGTTCCCAGCAGTTACCGGCTTCCTTACATTTGGTACCGTCATAGGCCTGGGCGGACGCCGCCAGAGTCAGAGCCAATGTTGCGCTGCTTAAGGTCAAAAAGTGTTTCATGTTGATCTCCTGATAAGTATTTGGAATTCCGGGCGCGCCAACGTCGCGACGTAGTCAATCCGGAGTGAAGCGACCTTATTTCAACCAGTCCGCCTTTTTCGGGTCGCCTTTGTAGATGTGGCGTATGAAAGCCATGATGTGCAACATTTCGTCCGTGCTGAACGTAACGTACTGAGGCCCCATCATGCCGTTGGCGCCGCCAAACAGCACCTCGAACAAACCCACGTCGGTGGCGTTGCGCGGATAGGTCCAATAGTCGTCGGCCAGTCCCGGCCCCAGCTTACCTTCCGCCTCGTGCCCGTGGCAGCCGGAACAACCGGTCATGTATAGGCTTTCGCCCTTCTTGATAGCCTCCGCGTCGCCGTTGTACGGGTTCTTACCGGTTTGCATGAATTGCTTGAACTTGTCGGTATTGCCGCCCTTCTTGGCAAAACTCAGATCCAGAGTTTCGCCGGTCAAGGCATGGCGCAGAGTGATGTCGGCCCGTGCCGTCGAGACGGCGGCAATCGCCAACATCGCGGCCGCGCCGCTCAAAAAGGTTTTGTATTTCATTTGTCGATGATTCCTGTTAGTTCATGGACAAGGCGGTCTCGGGTTCGTCCAGTAGCGGAATACCTTCCGCTTCCAGCAGTTCGCCGATCTCGTCTTGCTTGTCTCTTACAATTTTGTTCAATTGCTCCAACAACGCGACTTCGCCCTTACGCACGCCGATCGAGGTGCTGTAGTGGAAACCGACTTTTTCACCGTCGGCTCGCTTGTTGTCGTCCGGTATTACCGTCATCGTCAACGGGGTATTGGACGCTTTAACGTAACGCGCCGCGGCCGGCCCCCATAACACGGCGATTTCCGCTTTGCCGGTAGCCACTTCATTCACCAGCTTGTCGTTGTCGTACTTGACGTACTGATTGCGCTTGGATTTGAACCCGACCAGCTCTTGCTGATAGCTGAACATGTCGTTGTAACGGCCTATCGCCCTGAGCATGGTTTCCGCCGGCGTACCAGGCGCGAACGCGATGCGCTTGGCGGTTTTCAACGCCGGGCTGTCCCAGTTCCGCAGGTCCAAATGATCTTGCTCGCGGGTAATGAAGACATAGCCGGACCGGTAATACGGCAGCGTGGTCAGCAAACGCGGATCGCCGTGATCGACACCCATCACCACGTCGCACAAGCCTTTGTCGACGAAGTCGCGGATGAAGTAACGCGGATCGGTCCAAGTCACCGCTTCCAGCTTGCGACCCAGTTGCTCCGCAACGTATTGCGCCAGTTTGTTTTCGAAGCCTTCGCCGGCTTTGTTGGCGTAAGGCATTTCGTTTTCCGCCGTGCAGACTTTCAAGGCCGGTGGTTCGGCTTGGGCGCAGGCAGACCCGATACCCAGCGCCAACGCGGTAAAAATATGTATCGCTTTTTTCATGGTTTGGATTTCAGCGTAGGGTGGGCATGCAATACCCACCGATTCGGTCGACCAAAGGTGGGCACAATGTGCCCACCCTACGATTTACAGCGAGAACACCATGACGCCGCCGCCCATTTGGGTGTAATGCGCCAACTCCTTGAACGCACCCACCGCACCGAGACCGGCGGTTGGGTCGGCTAGGTCGAATACCAAGCCGACGCCTGGCCAGCCGCCGACACCGTAATAAATCGCAACATATTGTTTGTTGTTGTGTTTATAGGTAATCGGGTGACCGATGACGCCGGAAGGCAGTTTGAACTTCCACAGTTCCTCGCCGGTTTTGGAATGACGGGCCTTGATGTAGCCGTCCAAGGTGCCGTAGAACACCAAGTCGCCGGCCGTCGCGGTGGTGCCGCCCCAAACCGCGAATTTCTCCTGAACTTCCCATTCCATTTTGCCGGTGACCGAGTTCATCGCCTTAACTTGTCCCAAGGTGCCTTTCGGACCCGGGTACATGTTCAAAGTCGCGCCGACGAAGAACTGACCCGCGCGGTAAGGCAGCATGAACGGTTCCCAGTCCATGCAGATGTGGTTGGTACCCATGAAGAACAATTGCTTGTTCGGATCGTAGGATTCGATACCTTGGTTGTGGTAACCCATCGCCGACGGACAGATGCCAGTGGCTTGGTGGTCCATGTGTGTCGAATATTCCGGGTCGCGGATCGGCAAGCCGGTTTGCAAATCGACTTTTTTCACCCAGTTGACGGTGTCGTCGATTTTGAAGGCATTGATCAAATCGCCATTTTCACGATCCAGGGTGTAAACCAGACCGTTCCGGTCGGGGTGAGTCAGCAATTTGCGTTTTTTGCCGTTGACCACTTGCTCGGACAAGCCCATGTAGTTGACGCCGGCATAGTCCCACTCGTCGTGCGGCGTTTTTTGGTAGCCGAACTTGGCTTCGCCGGTGTTAACGTCGCGCCCCCAGATCGTCATGGTCCATTTGTTATCGCCGGGCCGCATGGTTTCGTTCCACGGCGCGGGGTTACCGGAACCGTAGTACAGCATCTCCAGGTCGCTATCGTAAGCGTACCAACCCCAGTTGGTGCCGCCGCCGATTTTCCAGGCGTCGCCTTCCCAGGTTTTTTGTCCCAAGCCAAACTGACCGTAATGCGGATTGGCGTTATTAAAGTCTCTCGCGAGTTTCAAGTCTTCGTCGGGACCGGTCGCGTACACCCGCCACGCCTGCTTGCCATCCTTGATGTTGTAGGCCGTGGCATAACCGCGCACGCCCAACTCGGCTCCGGCGGAACCGACGATGACTTTGTCCTTGACGACGAACGGCGCCATGGTCAGAGTCGAACCCATCGCGATGTCGGAATTTTCCATTTTCCACAAAACTTCGCCGGTCTTGGCGTTCAGCGCGACGATGTGACCGTCCAACTGATTCAGAAAGATCGTGGCGGGGTAATCCTTGCCCGCCGGTGCATATGCCAGCCCGCGATTGACGACGTCGCAGCAAGCCACGGCGCGAGCGGCGGGATTTTGCTTAGGCTTGAATTGCCAAAAAATCTTGTCGGGATTGTTCAAATCCAGGGCAAACACGTTATTCGGATACGGCGTATGCACGTACATGATGCCGTCGACGACCAAGGGGCCACCTTCATGACCGTTCAGTACGCCGGTCGAAAACGACCACGCAACTTTCAAATTCTTGACGTTATTGGCATTGATGTCGATCAACTCGCTGAAATGCGTGGAACTGTAGTCCTTGGTCTGCATCACCCAGTTGGTGTTTTGCTTGGACAATTGTTCAAGTTCCTTATTCGCCTGTGCCGATTGCGACACGGCCAGCGCGGCGCTCGTCAATAGAGCCGATGTCGTGACCTGCTTGGCAAATCGTGAAATTTGCATGAATCCTCCTGTGTTGTTTATGTGGGGTGCATGGCCCGACAGATCAGGTTTAAGGGAGCCTTAGGTTAAAAAGCCGATGCGCCGACGACAGTCCCCACCGAAACCGAACGGGGGTGCGCTCGACTTAGGCTTGATCCGGGAACCCGCGGCGAAACCATCGCCTTTTCACATCAGCCGTCTCGATCAAGTCGCACACGAAGACTTAAGACCGGCCGTGCCATGCTGCCGCAAATGGTAAAGAAAGCCCCCCTTGCGGCGTTACGGAAGAATCCATGAAGAAACGGGGAAAATGACAAGAAAATTGTCGAGAAATATTCCCGTACAACCACGCGACACCGCGATCAGAACAGGAAAAGCTCCCATAGTCCGAATCGACGAAAACGGGCATCATGACCACTGCGGCATCGAAGCCGCTGTGCAAACCCGGATCCGACGCATCAACGCCGCCGGCAATCCAACCCACTTTTTTCCGGCTGAACTCAGTGAATCGTAAAATCAATGTCTTGCTGGTAGACGACCACGCGGTCGTCAGAACCGGTTATAAAACCTACCTAGGTCTATCGGAACGCATCGGCGAAATTTACGAGGCGGACCGTGGCGAAACCGCTTGCCAACTCTATTCCAAGCAGACGCCGGATGTCGTGGTCATGGATTTGTCGATGCCCGGATTGGGCGGCTTCGAGTCGATACGCCGCCTGTTGAGCCGACACCCGCAGTGCCGCATCCTGGTGTTCAGCATCCACAACGAGCTGGTTTACGTGACCAGGGCGATCAAAGCCGGCGCGAAAGGTTACATCACTAAAAACAACGAGCCCGACACCTTGGTGACGGCGGTGTGCACGATCGCCGAGGGCGGTACCTATGTCGATCCGGATATCGCCCAGCAGCTGGCGATCAATATGGCCGTGGACCAGGATGAAGAGACCAAGATCAAGGCCTTGTCGCCGCGCGAATTCGACATTTTCTGCCTGTTGGCGAACGGCTTGACGTCGCGGGAGGCCGCCGAAAAACTCTGCCTGAGTTACAAAACCGTTTGCAACCACGCGACCGCGATCAAGGACAAACTGGGCGTAAAAAATATGGCGGAGCTGACCTTGCTGGCCAGCCGGCAAGGCATCGTCAAACCGGCGTCGGACATCAATACGGCTGTCGTCTGAGGGCGGGTATCGTTAACGCCCCCTCTCCTCGCGGAAGAGGGTTCTGTTTTGATTTTTACGACAGCCTCCAGAGGCGAAGCGACCTCACACTCGCCCATCCTCGAATCCCAGCTAAAAACCGTCCCGACACGGACTCGCCGAACCTAGCTAGCGCCCGGCTGACTACGGCCAAAAAAACCGAAATTCACCGCGAATACTTAATATAATGTCGGGTCTTCACCTCACCAACAGGATAAAAAAAATGGCTGATAATCTGATTGCACCCTCCATACTTTCCGCCGACTTCGCGCGTTTGGGCGAGGAAGTCGTCAACGTGTTGAATGCCGGCGCGGATATTGTGCATTTCGATGTGATGGACAACCATTTTGTACCGAATCTGACGATAGGCCCCTTGGTTTGCGACGCGTTGCGCAAGCACGGCGTGACCGCGCCGATCGACGTGCATTTGATGATTGAACCGGTCGATCGCATCATTCCCGACTTCGCCAAGGCCGGCGCCAGTTACATCACCTTCCACCCGGAAGCCTCGCGCCACATCGACCGCAGCCTGCAAATGATCCGCGACCACGGCTGCAAATCCGGCCTGGTCTTCAACCCGGCCACGCCGCTGTCCTTCCTCGACCACGTCCTGGACAAATGCGACATGATTTTGCTGATGTCGGTCAACCCCGGCTTCGGCGGCCAGTCTTTCCTGCCTTCCGCGCTGCCTAAATTGCGCCAGGTCAGAAAAATCATCGACGACAGCGGTTTGGACATCCGCCTGGAAATCGACGGCGGTGTCAACGCCGCCAATATCCGCGAGATTAAGGAAGCGGGCGCCGACACCTTCGTCGCCGGTTCGGCGATCTTCGGCAAGCCCGATTACAAAGCCGTCATCGCCGAAATGCGCGCCGAATTGGCGAAAGCCCAGTAAACCGTCTCTCCGGCGAAAGGACCGAGCCCGCAACGCTTACCCAGTCCGATTCGCTTCAGTCTGTCGCCGGCTATATGGCCGGCGACAGCTTCTTCGCTTGGCCGGCTCCTCTGCCCGGCTCAATGCGTGCCTGGCTCTAAGTTCACACCGCGTAATTCGTGACTTTCCCAACACCACGCGAGATCGCAGTGCTATTGAAAATCCGCCAGCCATCCCCAGACTCTTGGAAACTTTATGCCGATCCGGCAGTCAGTTGCGACACCGGCCGCGGGGCCGGCTTATTTTAACGTCAGGGAGCCATTCCTATGAATCCACAAGAACGCGATCAACTTACCCAGTTTTTGAAACCCTTGAGCGAATTCAAATTGACCGCCAAGGACGCCGAAGCCGAAGCGCTGATCGCCCAGGCAGTCGCGCGACAGCCGGATGCCGCCTACCTGCTGGTCCAACGCGCGATGTTGCAAGACCAAGCCCTAAACGCCGCGAAAGCACAAATCGCCGAGCTTCAAAACCAATTGCAGAACACGCCGCAACGCGGCGGATTTTTGCAAAACGACCCGTGGGCGCAACCGTCGGGCGCGGGCGTTCCGGGTGCCGGCAGCTACCAGCCCCCTAGAACGGCGGCAATGCCGTCGCAAGCGAGCAGTTTCGGCGGCGGTTCCAGTTTTCTCGGCAACATCGCCACCACGGCGGCTGGGGTCGTGGCGGGATCGTTTTTGTTTCAAGGTATCGAAAGCCTGTTGGGGCACCACGGTAGCGGCTTCGGCGGATCTGCCTGGGGAAATCACAACGGCGCCAACGAATTGATGCCGGAACAAACCGTCATCAACAACTATTACGGCGACGACGCAATCCAGACCGCCCAAGCGGACGATAATCGCAACGACTATTTGGTCGGCGACGATAGCGGCTATGACGCCGATGCCGTCGATGACAGCGATTCCGACTGGATTTAACCAGCACAGAGACCTTTCTTCGCGCGCCCGCAGATTCGTCGGGCGCGCCTCACCACCCCATCACCAACAATCCGTTACCGATCGCGTCCGCAAACCGGCGCAGTCAGGTCTATTGCTGCCCCCTCCGTCACCGAAATACCCGCAACTCCGGCCATTTCCATACTTACCGGGTACTAACTTTCGGCGACATTCGCACACCAATGTAAACGCGTTGCTCTAAACCCTCGAATCCTGCAAACGCAAAGTCTTTTAAGCCCCTCTTACGATATCACCCAAAAATTCCGCTTGACTCGAATTTGAGAATCATTATCATTTGTAACCGACAGTGTTCTCTCGTCCTGTCACGCCGCACCTGCACAACTTGAACACGTTAAACAGCGTGCGGCGTTTTTGATCATTTCCAAAGTTTGCGGAGGCATCATGTTCGACGATCAACTATCCAGCCCGGCCCACGGCCGTGAATTGACGCAGCTACACACGATGACCTGCTTGCTAATGACCCAATTCATCAACGGCCGGCATTGCCCGAAACTAGCGCACCGCATCGTCAGCCAGCTGGCGCTGCTGTTAAGCCATCCGCAATTGGACCATACCGCCGCCAGTCGCGATATGTATTTACAACTGCACGACCACTGGCAGCGCGTGACGGGCTTATTGCTTGATCGGCGGGACGGCGGCCTGCCGCGATACCAGTAAATTCGTCGCGACCCATTCCGGAAGAAACCTATGACCGAAACCAACACCAACCCAACGGCAAAAACCGCCGGCGCCAATGCCGAGGCCTTGCGCAACCGACCGCGACTGAACAGTCGCGCGCTGTTCGGCGCCCAAACCGAGATCGTCATTGAGCACCAAGGCGAAGAATACCGACTGCGCATTACCAGCAACGGCAAACTGATTTTGACCAAATAGCGCGTTCCATCCACCTCAGCCAGCCACCCTCCGGTAGCCAGCCAATCTTTTCCACCCTTGACGGAGAGGCTGTCATGTTACCGACCCACCGCTTACGTTCGCTATCCTGCCTGGCGCCGATGCGCTTTTTGCCGGCCGAGCGTCCGTATCAATCCGCAGCCATCACCGCACGCACCGCTGAAATCAACGAAAGCGGCTTAGGTTTGGTTTTGGCAATCGGACTGCATCTGACCTGGTTCGGCTTGATGCCGAACAGTGATACCCAACCATCGCCGACGCCGCCGCGCCCCATCATGGTGGAATGGATCAATAGCGCCCAACCGGCATCGGAGCCGCCGCAAGTCCAGCCAAAACCGCCGGTCCCGACACCGGCCAAGGCGGTCAACAAAACCAAGGCCGCCGCCAAGCCGCTCAAGCAACCGCGTCTAATCGCGGCGGCCAACCATGAATCCGCCTCAAGCGCCGCGCCGGAACCCATACCGGAATTGCCGCCCGCCGAATCCGCGCCAACCCCCGCAATCACCCCTTCGGCGCCCGCGCCGACATCCGCGCCAGCGGAAACCGCCAACGCCTCCGCGCCGTTGAGCCTACCGAACCTGAATGCCGATTATCTGAACAATCCAGCGCCTACCTACCCGCCCGCCTCCCGCCAACTGGGCGAGCAAGGCAAGGTCCTGCTCCGGGTCCTGGTCAACGGCGACGGCGGAGTGGACCAAGTCACGTTGCGCAAAACCAGCGGCTACGACCGCCTCGACCAAGCCGCGCTGGAAACCGTCAAACAATGGCGCTTCGTGCCCGCCAAACGCGGCGAACAAACCGTCTCCGCCTGGGTCGTGATACCCGTTTCATTCTCTCTGGAAGGATAAACCATGGAACTCAACCAAAGCCTCAATCACTTTCTGAGCCAAACCGACAGCGTCGGGGCCGGCTTGTTCGGCCTGCTGCTGACGATGTCGGTGGCCAGTTGGTATTTCATCGTCGTGAAAGCGTGGCGCGCGGTGCGCGTGCGGCGCCAAGCCGACGACTTTCTGCGCCGCTTCTGGAACGCGGACACCTTATCCGAGGTCGCGAGCCAGGTACGAGGCCGCGATCCATTCAGCAACCTAACCCGGCATGCGCTGGCGGCCAGTCAGCATCACGCCCGCCACGGCCACGGGTTGCAGCAAGCCGGCTCGGCGAGCGACTTTCTGACCCGAGCGATGCGCCGCGCCATCGACGAAGAAACCGCCCAACTGGAATGGGGCCTGACCGCGCTCGCCTCGATCGCCAGCACCGCGCCTTTCGTCGGCCTGTTCGGCACGGTGTGGGGGGTTTATCACGCGCTGGTCGGTATCGGCCAGGGCGGACTGGCAACCCTGGACCAAATCGCCGGACCGGTCGGCGAAGCGCTGATCATGACCGGCCTGGGTTTGGCGGTCGCGATTCCGGCGGTACTGGCCTATAACGACTGCGTGCGCGGCAATCGCCTGTTGCTGTCGCGCCTGGACGGCTTCGCCCATGATCTGTTTGCCTTCCTGACCACCGGCAGCGCGCTGAATCCGGGCCAGATCCCCACTCAGCCCATCGGCGCGGAACTGGCTTACGTCGGCGGAGAACACTAATGGCTTTCGGCGGCTTCGACAAACAGGGCGCCGGCGGCCACACCGTGTCGGAAATCAACATGATCCCGTTGATCGACGTAATGCTGGTGCTGCTGGTGATTTTCATGATCACCGCGCCGATGATGACCCACGCGGTGAAAATCGACCTGCCCAAGGCCAGCAGCATTCCGCAACGGCCCGAGCAGCCGCCGATCGCGCTGTCCATCGACGCGGACGGCGGGATATTCTGGAATCGAGACGCGATCGACCGCGACGAATGTCGGCGACGCCTGACGGAAATCGCCCAGTCGCCCGAACAGCCGGAACTGCATGTGCGCGCCGACCAAAACGTGCCGTACCGTTTCGTTGCCGAGACCTTGGCCGATGCCGCCAAGGCCGGCGTCACCCGAATCGGTTTCGTCTCCGAGCCGGAAAAACCTTAACCCGCGCGGCCGGACCGCGATCCGGCCAACCCGCCACCCAGCCTTCGACCGCCAGGTAGCCGAATACTCGAGGACAACGCTAGTCTCACGGAGCACGCATGCGAATTCCGATGTTATCGGTACTGCTCCCGGCGCGGAACCCGAGCACTGATGGCAAGGCTGCCGCGAACCGCCGTTTGAACAGCGCGGCGGTCGTGACTGCGACGGATGCCGACCAGGATAGGTCGGCCGACAAGGATGTCACCCTTCCGTTTGCCGCCAAGCCATCGAACGGCCCGACGACGCCATGGCGTCTCCGGCTGATAGAGAAAGTACCGATTTATTAATGCTACCTTGTCAGATTCTCGGTAGTGCTCGTCATTTCGGCAGGGATTGCCGAAATCCAGACCCCACGGACGGATCGAAGCTTGCCATCCATGGCACTGGATGCCCGCGTCCCGGCGGGCATGACGGCATTGCTTAAATCTGACAAAGTAGAATTAACCCGGCCCTTATAAACACCGTTCGCCCCGAGCCTGTCGAAGGGCACGCCAGCCTGGGCTTAGCCGAACCCAGCCCGAACGGAAATACCCGTGATAGATGGGACCGCTTTATAAATCGGATTGGCCGACCGGCCAACTCGGCGAACGACAAGGCCCAAACGGCCTGTCGAAATTATTTGACCTTAAACCCCGTCAGCCCCCTAGCCAGCGTGCCAGGCAGCCAGCGATTCCGACTGCTTGCGACAACACATGGTTGACATACACGAATTTTCGACGATACCCGGCATCCGACGCCGCTATCCGAAGCCGCTGCCCAAGCGGGATGCGCGGCATTGCCGGCTGTGCCTGATGCTGTGGCTGCTGGCCGGTCCGACACACGCCGAAGAGCCTTCCACGGACGCGGCGGAAGACCTCGAGCTACCGACCGTCACGGTCAAATCCGCCGCGGAAGTCAAAAAGACCGCCTCAGCCGGTACCCAATCGACGATAGAAGCGGCGACGATAGAGCAACGCATGGTCCGCGACATCAAGGATCTGATTCGCTACGAACCCGGTGTCAATGTCGGCAGCGATCCGCAACGTTTCGGCTCGACCGGCTTCACGATACGCGGACTAGGCGGCAACCGGGTATTGATGCAGATCGACGGCGTGCGCCTGCCGGATAGCTTCAGCATCGGCTCGTTCGCCAATTCAACCCGCAACGCGGTGGACATGGACGCGCTGAAAGCGGTCGAGATCGTACGCGGCAGCGGCCCGGCGGCCTATGGCGGCGACGCGCTGGGCGGCACCGTCAATTTCGTCACCAAGGACCCGCAAGACTATTTAAAGGTATTCGGCAAACCCAGCTATACCGGCCTGAAATTGCATTACAACACCACCGATAACCAATTCAGCCAAACCGGCACCGCCGCCGGCGCGCTGGGCGGCTGGGAGGGATTAGCGGTGTTCACCCACAGCCACGGCAACGAAACCGACAACCAAGGCGGCATCGACAGCCGCGATGCGCGGCGAACCCTGCCCAGCCCGCAAGACAATCAGGGTTACAACCTGCTGGCTAAATTGCTGTACCGCTTCAACGACGACAACGTGCTGCGGATCAGCGGCGAATGGCTGAACAAAGTCTCGGAGTTCGACGCGTTGTACGGCCAGAATCTGGACATCAGCAACCGCTTCGTCAACCGGATGTTGACCGACGACGACCAATCGCGTTGGCGGCTGGCACTGGACCACACGCTGAAAGCCGTGCAAACGCCGCTGTTCGACCAAGTCTTCTGGCAGTTTTACACGCAACGCTCGGCCACCCGCCAGGTCACTTTTCAGGACCGGACCTCCAACGCCAACGGCCACGTATTGGTCGAGCGCATCTTCGATTTCGATAACCAGGACTTAGGCGGCCAACTGCGACTGGACAAGCATTTCCAGTTCGCCGTCGGCGAGCACGATCTGCAATACGGCGGCCAGATCAGCAAAAACAGCGTGGCCCAGCAGCGCGACGGCACCCTGACCTGCCTGACCGGCAAACCGCGTCCGCCGCGCCAGGGCGGCGTCACCCCGGAGTGCGGCAACGGCAAGGGTACCGTCACCCATACGATACTGCCCGACGAATTTCCGGTGCGCGACTTTCCGCTCAGCACCGTTACCAAGGCCGGCGCTTACCTGCAGGACACGATAGGCCTATTCGGCCGGCGCGTCGAACTGATCCCCGGCGGCCGTTGGGAATACTACCGGCTATTGCCGCAAAGCGATTACCTGTTCGAAAAGGCTTCGGCCCAAGCCGTCGCGGAAGGCGCGGCCCCCATCGTACCGACCATTAAGGACGCCGAAGCCTTTCTACCCAAATTCGGCGCGCTGCTGCATTTGAACGCCACCTTCACGCTGCACGGCCAATATAGCCACGGCTTCCGGGGTCCCAACTTCAGCGACAGCAATCTGGGCTTTACCAATGCCACCTTCGGCTACACCACAATACCCAACAGCGCCTTGACTCCGGAAACCAGCGTCGGCGCCGAAGTCGGCTTGCGCGGCCAGGGCAGCGCCGGCCAATTCGACGCGACCTTGTTCCGCAACGACTACGAGGACTTCATGTACGACGCGACCATCTGCGACCAAGGCAGCGGCTGCCAATACCTGACCTTTCAAACCGTCAACAGCCCCGATCCCATCCGCATGCAAGGCGTCGAATTCAAGAGCCAAGTATTTCTGGATTGGTTTTGGCCCGAACTGTCCGGCGCCAGCCTGCTGCTGAGTGGCTCCTACACCGAAGGTACCAATCTGCGTAGCGGCCGGAGCGACGATGTCGCGTTGCGTAAGATCAGTCCTATCAAGGGCGTGGTCGGCCTGCGTTACGATCGAGCCGCCGGCGATTGGGGCGGCGAACTGATCCTGACCCTGGTCGGCCCCAAACAGGCGGCCGCGGCGCCGGCCGACGCCAGCTATTTGACCAGCGGCTACGGCGTCGTCGATTTCAACGCCTATTACCGGATCAATCCGCACGTCAGCCTAAACCTCGGTGTGTTCAACGTCTTCGACAGCCGTTACATCGATTGGGAAGACGTGGACACCCAGGAAAGCAATCCGCACCGGAATTTGGGTCCGTTCGCCAATGCCGACATCCGCGACCGCTATTCCCGGCCCGGCCGCAACCTCGGCGTCACGCTGAAAATCGCTTACTGAAGAGAACCACGATGAATCATAGCCACCGGGCCAACGGCCCGAAAAAACAACTGGAAGCCTTGTTCGACGAACTGTTGCACCACGACGGCTTCGGCGAACTGCGCGTGGAAATGCGCCTGCTCAAGCGCGGCCAGAAGGAAGTCATCATTCATTGCGGCAAGCAATACCGCTACGTCGTGGATTTCCAGTCCCGCTACCGGCCGCCGACGGAACTCGCCGCGCCGCCGCGCGAGCGGGCTGGCCTGGACGAAACCTCATGAGTTTTTTCCATCCGCCACCGCCGATGGCGTCAGCCATCGTGGATCGCCGGCTCGGGGCCGAAGCGGCGGATCGTATATTCGGCAATACCCGCGCACCGTCTTCCTGGCGAAGAGCTGCGTTCACATTCATTCAAAGGACATTACCCATGAAACACTTGCATCAATCGACCCTGATCGCCAGCCTGCTGGCCGTTGCCGGCATCGCCAACGCCGATTACACCAACAATCCCGATCCCTACGCGGCCGGCTACGGCTTCGACACCCCGAGCGAAGCCGCTTGGGGCGGTTGGGATCGCGGCGACACCGGCACGCTCTACGCGGAGTGGGACACCTTCGTCGACAGTTCCTACCCCGGCACTCGCACCGCCGCGCCGGACGTCGGCAGCGCCGGCACCAGCAATGCCAATCTGGCCTGGAACAGCGGCACCTTCGTGGCCGGCTCGGGCAATCTGTACAGCTTCAGCGTCGTCGAAAACTTCGTCGCCTCGCTGAGCGGCAGTACTTCCGGCGCCACCCGCGCGGTGCTGCAATTCGAAACCTGGGGCGTCGAAGCCAATTACTCCAACATTCTGCTCAACGGCGAGGCGCCGACCTATACCGCGCAGACCTACTACGATCCGGCCTACGACAGCTCGTTCGGCGCGGTCGCGCTGGTGCAGTATCTGGCCTTTTGGGATCTGCCGACCGCGGCGGCCAGCTATCAATTCACGTTCGGCAGCGCCGAACCCAGCCTGAGCCTGGGCCAAGTGGCAATCGACATCGGTCCGCTGACTACCTCGGGCGGACCGATTTCCAACGTGCCGTTGCCGGCGGCGGTTTGGATGTTCGGTACCGGTCTGATGTCGCTGCTCTACGCGAACCGCCGTAACTCCCTGGCCGCTTGATGCGACCGCCGCCTTGCGCGAGCCCCCCGCCGCGCAAGGCGGCCCCTTCCTCGACCTGTAGGAGATTCGCTATGCTAAACATTCAATTGACCCAAGACGCCACCGCGCCGGACACCTTAAAAGCCGCATGGCGCGAATTGCTAAGCTGCCGGCCGCATCTGCGGATACGCGACGCGGCCGCCACGCTGGGCGTCAGCGAAGCGGAACTGTTGGCCTCGGGCTGCGGCGACAACGTCATCCGGCTGCAAGCCGGCGACTGGCCGGCGCTGCTGAGCGGCGTCGCCGCACTGGGACCGGTGATGGCGCTGACCCGCAACGCCGCCGCCGTCCACGAAAAAACCGGCGAATACGCTCGGCCGCAAGTCCACGGCCGGCTGGCGATCGTCGCCGGCCGCCGCATCGACCTGTGTCTGGCGCTAAGCGACTGGTATTGCGCTTACGCGGTCAGCGAAGCGTCGGCCGACGGCCCGCGCCGCAGTCTGCAATTCTTCGGTGCCGACGGCGAAGCCGTCCACAAGATATATCTATTATCCCAACCCTTAAAGACCGTTCGCCCCGAGCCTGTCGAAGGACGAACGACCTCGGGCTTAGACGAACCGAGCCCGAACGGAATGCCCTCGAGCAATCGGGCCGGGGTCATAAACCAAGGCGCGAATATCGAAGCCTATCGGGATTTAGTCGAGCGCTTTCGCGCCGCCGATCAGTCGGCACGGCTGGAACTGCCCGCCACCGCGCCCGGCGCGCCGTGGCTAAACCCGCAGCCGGAGTTGCCGGCCCAATGGCAGCGCTGGACCGCATTGTGGCGCCACGCCGAAACCCGGCAAGCGGCCGCGTGCCTGCCGGCCGGGCTGTTTCGGGATTTCGTCGGTCAACTGGCGCAAGCCTTGCTGCCTATCCACATCCTGACCGCCAGCCGCGCCGCGTTGCAAGTCCATGCCGGCCCGGTGCAAAACCTGCGGATTACCGGTCCCTGGTTCAACATCCTCGATCCCCAGTTCAATCTGCATTTAAACGAGACCGCCATCGATCACTTGGCGATCGCCGAACTAGCCTTCCGCCACCAACGCTTTAGCGGCCTGCTGCTGCGCGACGGCGCCGGCCGAACCGTCGCGGCGCTATGCGGCGAATTCGACGAAGACGCCGGCGAGAGTCCGCCGTGGCGCGACTTCCTGGCGGCACTACAGCGCTCGGCATCCCCAAGACCAACCCAGGTCTAGCCCGACCACTTTGTCATTTTTTCCCGGAGAACTTTTATCATGAACCACCCAAACATCGATCTCGACCAAGTCCGCGCCGCCTGTCAAGCCCTGCCGCAAAGCTTCGACTCGGTGCTGATGGCGACCGTCGGCGCCGCCGGCGAACCGGAAGCCAGTTACGCCGCCTACGTGCGCCACGACGGCGACTACTACATTTACGTCAGCGAACTATCCGCCCATACCCGTAACCTGCTCGACAACGGCAAGGTCTGTCTGCTGTTCGTCGAAGACGAAACCAAGGCCGCGCACTTGTTCGCCCGCCAGCGCGTGACCTACCACTGCGCCGCCGCCGAAATCGACCGCGATACCGCATCCTTCGAATACCTGATGAGTCTGTTCGAGGAAAAATTCGGCGCCTTCATCCGCCAATTACGAAAAATGCAGGACTTTCATTTGTTCCGGATACGGCCGCAACGCGGCAGTTTCGTGCAAGGTTTCGCCAAGGCGTTCGCGATTGAAGGCGACGACTTGGCGCAAATCCGCCACGTCAACGACGTCGGCCACCAGACCCGCGAACCGGCCGAAGCGCCGGCATAGGCGGAGCGACTTTAGCCGCGAGCGAGGCAGCCTATCAATCCTGCCATTAAATACCGTTCGTCCTGAGCCTGTCGAAGGGCGAACTACCTCGAGCTTCGACGAACCCAGCCCGAACGGAGCACCAGGGATAAATAGGGCCTAATGAATGAATCAAACGAAAAACCCAACATGAAACAGACTACATCCCTATTGATCCGGCCTAGTGAAGTTTTAATATCCGTTCGCCTTGAGCCTGTCGAAAGGCGGCTTGTACTTCTACCAAATCAGCACGAACGGTTCACACACTTAAGGGCCGGATCAATAAGCCATAAACTTGCGCGAGCCGCCTGCGCGGCCCTCTTTTGGCTAACCGCCGCCGCGCCGGCCGACGCCACCGTGCCGAGCCGCATCGTCTCGGTCGGCGGCGCGCTGACCGAAATCGTCTACGCCCTAGACGGCGCGGAGCGTCTGGTCGGCGTCGACACCACCAGCCTGATCCCGGCCGCCGCCCAGGCGCTGCCGCAAGTCGGCTACATGCGCACGCTGTCGGCCGAAGGCGTGTTGTCGCTAAACCCGGACCTGGTGCTGGCCAGCGCCCACGCCGGCCCGCCGGCGGTGCTGGAGCAATTGCGCGCGGCCGGCGTGCAAATTCAAACGCTAGCCGAGGACTATTCCGCCGCCGGCATCACCGCCAAAATCGGCGCGATCGCCGCCTTGCTGGATAAGCCCGAGCAAGGTCGGGCACTGGCCGGCCAGGTGCAAGCCGACTTCGACCGATTGGCACAGTGGCGCGCGCAACGCGTCGAGCAACCCAAGGTGCTGTTTTTAATGGCGGTGGCTCACGGCGCGCCGCTGGCTTCAGGGCGCGGCACCGCCGCCGACGCGGTGTTAACGCTGGCCGGCGCCATCAACGCCGCCGGCGAACTGCAAGGCAACAAACCGATAGGCACCGAGGCGATGGTCGCCGCCGCGCCGGACGTGATTCTACTAACCGATGTGGCCGCCAACGCCATCGGCGGCCTGGAGGCGTTCTACCGACAACCCGGCATCGCCCAAACGCCGGCCGGCCAACAACGTAAAGTCTTTATCGTCGATACCCTGGCCTTGCTCGGCTTTGGCTTGCACAGCGGCCAGGCCGTGCTGGAACTAGCCAAACGGCTGCACGGCGAACCGGCAGTTGCCGCCGACGTAGGGGCAGGCCGATGACCGTCCATGCCGTGATGGCGACGGCCGGACCGCGTCTTCGGCTAAAACCGAGCTTGAGCCGCGCCGGCCTGTGCTGGCTGCTGGCATTGCTGCTGGCCGTCGCCGCCTTGGCCGCGCTGGGCAGCGGCGCGGTCGCCATCTCGGCCGGCCAGGCCGTCGCCATCGTCGCCGACCGCTTCGGTATCGCCCTGCCCTGGCCGTTCGGCACCGACCAGCAAGCGGTGCTGTTGGTGATTCGCGCGCCGCGCCTGGTGTTGGGATTGCTGGTCGGGGGAGCCTTGGCGGCGTCCGGCGCGGCGATGCAGGGTTTATTCCGCAATCCGCTGGCCGATCCGGCCTTGATCGGCGTTTCCAGCGGCGCGGCGCTGGCCGCGGTGGCGGTCATCGTGTTGCGCGACAGTCTGTTCGGCGCCGTGGCCGGCGCATTCGGCGCCTATTTATTGCCGGTCGCGGCCATAGTTGGCGGCTTTGCGGTCAGTTGGCTGGTGTACCGGCTGGCCGACAGCGGCGAGCGGCTGGACGTAGCCTCGCTGTTGCTGTCCGGCATCGCCATCAACGCGCTGGCCGGCTCGGCCACCGGCTTGCTGGTCTATCTGGCCGACGACGACCAGTTGCGCAGCTTGACCTTCTGGAGCCTGGGCAGCCTTAACGGTGCCGGCTGGGACGGCGTCGCCATCGGTGCGCCGTTTTTACTGGCCAATTTGCTGCTGTTGCCGTGGCTGGCCGATGCCTTGAACGCCTTGCTGCTCGGTGAAGCCGAAGCCGGCCATCTGGGATTTCCGGTCGAACGCATCAAAACCGGCGTGGTGGCCTTGGTTGCGCTCGGCGTCGGCGCGGCGGTGGCATTGTCCGGCGTGATCGGCTTCGTCGGTCTGGTGGTGCCGCATCTATTGCGACTGGCCCTAGGGCCGGACCACCGCTGGCTATTGCCCGCGTCGGCGCTGCTCGGCGCCTTATTGTTGATCTGCGCCGACTACCTGGCCCGCAGTTTGGCGGCGCCGGCCGAAATCCCGATCGGCATCGTCACCGGCCTGCTCGGCAGTCCGTTTTTTCTGTGGCTGCTGTTCCGGCAAAAACTGATGGGCCATTGACATGTTGCAAGCCATAGACCTGAGCCTGCGCGTCGGCGCGAAAACCTTGCTAGATGGCGTGACGCTGACACTGCGCCCCGGCGAAGTACTGGCCGTGGCCGGCCCGAACGGCGCCGGCAAATCCAGCCTGCTGCGGGCCATCAGCGGCGAACTGGCGCCGTTCGCCGGCCAAGTGACGATGAACGGCCGGCTGCTGGCGGAATGGCCGCCGCAACAGGCGGCATTGCTGCGCGGCGTGTTGCCGCAAAGCGCCGGACTGGCATTCCGCTTCACGGTGCGCGACGTGGCCTTGATGGGCCGCAGCCCGCAACGCAAAACCCACAGCGCCGCGCGAAACCGGGCCATCGCCGAACACGCGCTGGCGATGACCGATACCGGCCATCTGGCCGAGCGCATCTACACCACGCTGTCCGGCGGCGAACGCCAACGAGTGCAACTGGCGCGGGTGCTGGCGCAAATCTGGGAACCGCAAGACCCGCTGCATCGCTATTTGTTGCTGGACGAACCCACCTCGGCGCTGGACCTGGCCCATCAGCACGCGGTGCTGGCCATCGCCCGCCGCTTCGCCGATGAACAACACGCCGGGGTGTTGGCGGTGTTGCACGACCTGAACCTAGCCGCGCTGTACGCCGACCGCATCGCGCTATTGCATCAAGGCCGGCTGGCCGCCATCGGCACGCCGGCGCAAACCCTGAACAGCGAGCTGATCCGGCAAGTATTCGCCTACCCGGTCAGCATCAGCCGTCATCCGCAAAACCCGGACGCGCCGTTGGTGATTCCGCGGCGGCAAGTAGCGCCGGGCGTTCAGGAGCAATGAGTTATTAACCGGGCCTTCAAATACCGTTCGCCCTGAGCCTGTCGAAGGGCACACCGCCTGGGCTTAGCCGAGCTCAGCTTAAACGGAATAACCGTGATCAATAGGACCGGAGCCACGTAGCAGGCACTCGATTACCCGGAATACCCGGTTTAACGTGTTCGGAGAAATGCGTTAACAAAAGCCGCCAAGGAAGGCGGCACCTTACAATTCAATCCTGCGGATTTATCCGGCATGGCAATGGTGTTATTGGGAGTAAAATCGAATAAACTGGCAGCGAACACTAGCCCGGCTGCAATCGGTCGATCCAGTGATTCAATGATGCCTACAGCCCGTTACCGGTCATTAGTTTTGATTGCCGAATGGTATACGGAAGCTGTTTAATTACTAATTAGGTAAAAGAAAGAAAACCATGAACCAAACCCTTTACGACGAGCTTGTGCGGCTTGCAAGAGCAAGACAACTAGCCACCTACAGCGACGTATCGCCATTAGTCGGCTTATCTATGGATAGAGACGAAGATCGTGATGAAATCGCCAGATTGCTAGGCGAGATTGCGGTTCATGAACACGCAGAAGGAAGGCCAATGCTGACCGCTCTTATTGTTCACCGCGGAAATGACAACAATCCAGGTGAGGGATTCTTTGCCATTGCTCAGGAGTTTGGCCGTTACAACGGCGGCCGCGAACAGATTTCTCGGCTTACATTTTGGGCAAATCAGGTTACCGAGGTTCATAACCATTGGACACAGTAGATCGCTCTCACCGAGTAGAGCCTAACCCGTCAGTTGAGAGGGACTGCGTGAAAAGCCGCGCGGGCCGCTCACTTCCACGCTAATGACCACGGATCGCACACTGTCATCCCCAAATCGCATGGTGTGGGAGCTGTTCCAAGCCCTGCGTCGACTCTGCGCGCGTGTCGCAGAAGCGCACGCCGCGAAAGATGAGTCGGCGCTTCGTCAAGACGCAGCACTCTGCGTCATCCTGGCAGTTCAATGTGTCGAGGTATTTTTCAACGTCTACTTTCGCGTCCTAATCAGTGAGCCGGCCTATGCTCACGCCGCTCAGGAAATTTCCGAAGAGTTAGCTCGTACGCAATGCGGCCTCGACAGAAAGATAAAAAATTGGCCAAAACTTGTATTCGGCCAGAGGCTTCCCCTAGATAAAGGTGCTGGGCAACGGTTTATCGAGTTGAAGAATCTGCGACACAACCTAATGCACTTCACAAGTTCCCATGAAACGCTTTCTATTCCCGGCATTTCAATTCATGGATTGGCCGATATCACAGCTTACGAATCTCTTTCCGTGCAGGCAGCGTTTGAGGCACTGCACACCGCCGAGGCATTTCTCTGTGAGGTGTTTACCTTGAGAGGCATTCCCCCGGACAACTTACCGCACGCATTGCACTCATGGACCGGCAGGCCCCCGATATGAGGGCTAATCCTGCGGTCAACAGGGATACCTTCTCACGTTGGCGCCCATTATGGAAACAGTTTCAATAAAATCTTGTGACGACGCCACGAGGCTAAGCTTTCGTTTGTCGGGGAGCACAAGCGATGCAATTGATTTCGTTGCCTCGGTAACCGAAGCGCCATTCGTTGGCGAAGTTCAATCCTCTACATATCTCTCGGGTCCACCTAGTCTCCTATTTCAAGAAATGGCGGAATCATGGAAAGGATGGGAAGGTGAAAAAGTTTGGTCAGCGCTTGACGGTGAACTTAGTCTCTCAGCGACAACCACATCACTTGGACACGTTACTTTGAGAATTGAAATGGTTGATCCGTCCGGGAATTTTAGGCTTTATGCCATTCTTGGTTTGGAGGCTGGTCAGCTTGAGAAAATATTTAAGAATGTCAGCCACGTATTTCCGTTGAACGATCGCTAACTAATCACGTCACCCAACTATAACCACTATGCGATTTCCATCGGGTGAGCTAAGCGTTCGGCCTCAAATAACAAAAATTGACATGAGCAACGACAAGACAAGTTGCAATTGCCCGATCAATGTCGCTGCGGTTCAAAACACATTTGCAACATGGGTTCCGGGCACTTGGAACAGCTTGAAAAAATTGGGTATGCACCCGTAAAGCAGAACGCTCCAGCTATTCCGCCGAGCGATGGCAACACAAGTTACCGAATATGCATTTTGAATGGGATCCAAAAAAAGCCGTAATAAACCAGCGTAAGCATGGCGTCACCTTTGAAGAGGCGAGCAGCGCGTTACGCGATGTATTTT
Source organism: Methylomonas koyamae (assembly GCF_001644025.1). Classification (GTDB taxonomy): domain Bacteria; phylum Pseudomonadota; class Gammaproteobacteria; order Methylococcales; family Methylomonadaceae; genus Methylomonas; species Methylomonas koyamae_A. The sequence continues at coordinate 23,295 of NZ_LUUK01000183.1, read as the reverse complement.
CGGCAACAACTCAGGACCCTGATCATTCGAACGACGAGGAGCGTTTTATTACATTCGGCATTTCTTCCCAAGGGCGTTTGCTCACGGTATCGCATACCGAAAGAGGTATTGCAATTCGCATAATATCGGCACGACTAGCCACAAACATTGAGAGGCAAATTTATGAAGAAGGTTAAATCAGAAACGGCGGATGAGCTTCGACCGGAATATCAACGTTCGGATTTCGGTGAGATCGTGCGCGGCAAGTATGCGAACCGAATTAAGGAAGAAACCAATGTGGTACTCCTTGACCCGGACATTGCAGAGGCTTTTCCGAATGATGAGGCGGTGAATAAAGCACTTCGGTATTTGCTGGAAGTGGCGAAAACATCAACCAGCTTAACCCAGCGCTCCAACGATCTTGGTTAGCGCCGTTGGCTAGGATGGACAAGGTTTTCTGCCCACGCGGATTCGAACGGTGGGCAATTTTGCCGCCCCTACCTCTGCTCGCAACATCCGCTGGCGCCGATACCGGTGAGCTTGCGAACCGCACGGAATCGCCCCGGTTTTCTCGACGGCCGCATCCATAGAGCCAGCCGACTCGACCACTGTCCAGTCAGGCTCGGTCGGCACAGCGGCCTTGCCCATGCGTCTCCGCCGATACCCGGCTAGCTTGCCGCCATCGTCGAATACCGCCCCAGACGCCCGGAGTGCGGCGCCACGGGCTACCCGGTCCGCGCTGACCGCTGAATTTTCCGCGCGGTAGCGCGGGTAAACCGTACGGTGGAACGCTTTAACCGTACGGTGGAAGCCGGCGATGGCGCGGTCGGGCGACTCGACCGTGCGTTCTGACGCCTGGAATGCGCGGTGGAACCGACCGAGCGTACGGTGGACTCGATTTACCGTGCGGTGGGCTGATTTTCCGGCGCGGTGGAACCGAAATACCGCGCGACTTTCCGGACCGGCGAAAGCGTGCGGCGAAATCCACGCGCCGCGATTGCCAACGATGGCCGCGAACGCGGCTTGGCCGGCAGCGCCGATGCCGAAATCGGTCCGAACCTTATAGCGTCTAGTTATATCCGCTGGCCGGTCGGCGCGGAACTGCGACAATTGGTCTCACCCCAGTGATGCGCAAGCTGATCTACAATCCACTAAGACTTAGCTTATTCGCTAGTCTAAATCCCCTCTTCTTATCATCACTTCTCCGCTATTGACCAGCCTCCGCGCTAACGGTCAATCCCGGCGCTGTCCTTTTTTAAGGAGTCTTACCATGGCTAAATCCGATTATTTACCCCGCTCCGATGGCGAGCTGCTGCTTTGGCATGATCGTTTTAAAGACAATCTGATCGCATTAAAGGAAAAATTGGGCTTGTCCGATGACGATATTGCGGTAATCGTCAACGATAACGAGGCTTTGCACAGCAAAATTGCCGCTTCCAACATCAGCGCGGCGGCGGCTCAGCATGCCAATGCGGAGAAAACCGCGGCCTGTATTCAGTCGGGCGGTCATACCCGGATTTTGGCTAGGCGCATTAAAACGCTGAGCAACTATACCCAGGCCATCGGCAATTTGCTGGGCATCATCGGCAGCGAGTCCTCTCAGGATTTATCCGAGGCCAAACCGGTATTGAAAGCGATCGATCAAACCGGCGGGGTTGTGGAATTTAGTTTTTTGAAGGGCGGCAGCGACGGCATCAATTTGTACTGCCAGCGCGATAACGACGCGGAGTTCATGTTTCTGGCGCGGGAAACCCAGACTCACTTTATCGATAACCGCGCTCTGTTGGTACCGGGTAAGCCGGAATTGCGTCGCTATACGGCGGTGTATGTGCAAAAAGACCATGAAGTCGGCCAGTTCAGCGACGAATTGGTGGTCAATTGCGCGCCGTGACCGAAGGGATCGCGTTTGTGTTGCGCTACCCTGGCGCGGGTGAGCCGTGCATGCCGCGTCGGGGTCGGTTGGCTTAACGGGTTTGGCGGACTAATCGCCGCGCCTAAATTAAGTTTATCGGGGCGGACGACAATGACTCGTTTCGCCCCGCCGCCAATCCTAGCGAATCAACATGGAGTAAGGCCTTCGCGCTCGCCGGGAAGCGGACATCCTCGGCCAGGGACGGCAAACTCCCTCTCTGCGGCATCTGGATGTCGGCTTTCGCAGCCATACCCATAACAAAAAACCGGCGAAAAATTTTTGAAAGCCGCCGCCTCGGGTTTGGCGGCGGCGTTGGCTGAGCGGCTAATTTAGTTCAACGGCGGTAGGGTCGCCGCGAAATCCCTAATCCAGCCAGTGCCGAAGCAAACAACCAGAAGGCCGCGGGTATCGGTACGGTATTGACGGTGATCGAAGCGTTTGCCGTTAACACATTGCCGTTGGACAGTGTATCGGTGTCGGGATCGAATGCGGGATTGAACGGGCTGCGGGCGAATAAGTCGTAGGTCAGTACGATCTGGCCGTAGCTAGTCCCTTGAGCGGCATCGTCGGCAATTTTAAAGCGGCCCAATCCGGTTTGGTTGCTGTCATCGAACGATTGTCCCCAGGCCGTACTGGCGCCAAAGCCCGGCCCTACGACGAAGAAATTATCGGGTGCGCTGATAAAGTCGGTAAAGGTACCCGGCGAGCTTGAGGATTGAAATTCCGCGCCGGTCACGACCAGAAAGTTTTGGGTATTGGTCAGTAGGAAACCCCAACCCACGGTATCGCCACGGTAACCTGCGATTGCGCCATTGGCGGGCTCCAATTGGAATGCGGTCGAGGCCTGGGTGCTTGGCAGTATGAATAACAAGCCGGCTAACAAGAATATGCGTTTCATCATCAGAATATCTCCGAATTAACAATTAGCGGAATTGATTGGTCAAGGTTTTAGATCCGGATACTTCGCCGTCGTTACTGCTAAACGGAATGCTGACTTTAAATCTGGCGACGTTAGGGCAACCGTTGAAGTTGATGCTGGCCGTACCGCTCACCTGCGCGCCGGCGGCGATATTGCCAACGCCCAATGGGAAACTGGCTGGCGTGGTCACCGTTGGAGCACAAGCCGCACCAGCTACTTGGGTTAGATTCAATGCGTCGATTTGGGCGTTTTCCGCCGGACAACGGCTATCGTTACCGAGCGAAATCGTCCAGATACGGGCGCTTTGGGTACCGGACTTTTTGCTGATGTTGGCCGATAGCTCGGGCAGCTCGCCTACTTGGCAATCCACCGGATTTTCGATGAATCGGTCGGAAAAGTCGGTTTTGGCGTAATCGTAGGCGACCACATTGTCGACGATGTACTTGTCGTAAGAGTTGCCGTCGGATTCCGCGCTACTACCTAAAACAAAGCCCGCGGCGGGAATGGCCGCCGGGTTCCATGATGCGGAACTTGAACTGATCAGTTGTCCGTCGCGGTAAACTCTCAATCTATCGCTGCCGCCTTCTATGCCATTGACATTCCAGGCAATCGCGGCGTGGAACGGCGTGCCGATTTGCGCGACAAACTGTTTGGGTTCGTTTGGGGTCAATATTCCAGCCGAGCCTATGCCGCCGAAAATACCCTGGCCGGTAACGCCGTCGCCCCAGTAGAGAAAAAAAGTATCCGTTTGTCCTGAATAGGGGTGACCAAGCAATCCGAAAACGCCGTAGTTGTAGGGTTGCGGCTGGGTGACCTTGGGGATGATCCACATCGAGATCGCGCCGCGTTGCGCGAGATTTCGCATAATTTGGCCTGGGAACTCAACCCAGTTCCAAAGGCCTTTACGAACGTAGCCGTTGCCGAATTTGCCCGGCTCATAAGCGTAATTGCCGCCCATTAGGGTGCCATCCGGTCCTACTTCGCTATGGGTCACCTCGGCGTTACTCCCCAGTTTGTTCCATAACACCACATTACCTGTTTCGGCTATGCCGATGGTTGGGGTCGATAAACCCGGTACGATCAGCAGGCAAGCGACCGCAAGACTTGGTTTGTGTTTGATCTTATTCATAAGAGCCTCCTTGATGGAGTAATGAAATGCGATTTGCCCAAATCCGTTGATACTGTCGGCCAGTCCGAGTGGGCAGGAGAAATTTAGACTTGTTGTAAAAAACCAGGATGAAGCCAGACGCCTTTGCCGGCAACCCGCCGAAAAAAGCCAAAATGAGCGTCAAAAATTACTGTATTAAATATAGGGTAATTTAACCCCATTGACCAGCGTTTTCATTCAGTGGCTGGAAAACCGGCTACGTGTGCTGGTTAATTGTGTTTTGCCGGGTTGAAATTACGTCCTTACAGTGGCCGGGCGATAGCAAAATCAGCCGGCAACTTGATATTGCCGATCGGCTTTCAGCCGACTCCGGGCGGTCATTGAATTTCGAAACGGCGGGCTTTGTGATGTTGCGGACAGCGCAAGCGGTGGGGAAGAAAGTTTCGCGGGCATTGTCGCTGTAAAAGCGCCTGCATTTGCTTGAAGTATTCTGGACAATAAAAAACCCGCTAAGCCAGACAGCTTGCGGGTTTTTGTACTTCGTTGCACTTGCGTGCATAAATCTGTGGTACCGAGGGTCGGAATCGAACCGACACTCCCGAAGGAACCGGATTTTGAATCCGGCGCGTCTACCAGTTTCACCACCCCGGCACAGAAGCAACCATTATACTGCAATTTTATTACCGCGCAACCTCTTTTTAATTGCGAGGTTTAGAGTTTTCATTTTCGCCTCGCCCTACTTAGAGCGCGGCGCGTCCTTGTCGCATTGAAAACCCTAGCGTGTCCTTAAGCTTCCAACATCACCGCCGCTTTAAGTTTTTTCATCGCGTTTTGTTCGAGCTGACGTATCCGCTCGGCGGAGACCTGATAGCGCTCGGCCAGCTCATGCAAGGTGGCTTTTTGTTCCACCAGCCAGCGGCTGGCGAGAATATCGCGGCTGCGCTCGTCCAGTCCCGCCATTGCGTCCAGCAATAGCTCTTCCTTACGGTGTTCCCAATCGCTAGTCTCCAACAGTAAGGCCGGATCGGCGCCCTGCTGCTCCAGATAGGCAATCGGCGCCGGCGAGTTGTCGCTATCGTCGTCGCTGGGCTCCAATCCCACGTCTCTCCCGTCCAGACGGCGTTCCATCTCGTAAACGGTTTTGACGTCGACATCCAGATTTTCGGCAATCGCCTCGGCATCGTCGCGGCTCAGGTAGCTCAGGTCTTTCTTCAGCTTCCGCAAATTGAAGAACAATTTACGTTGCGCCTTGGTGGTAGCCACCTTAACGATACGCCAGTTTTTGATCACGTATTCGTGGATTTCCGCTTTGATCCAATGCACCGCGAACGACACCAGCCGCACGCCCAAATCCGGATCGAAACGTTTGACCGCTTTCATCAAACCGATATTGCCTTCCTGAACGATGTCCGCCATCGGCAAGCCGTAACCGGCATAACCGCGCGCAACGTGGGCGACAAAACGTAAATTGGACATAACCAGTTCCTTGGCGGCTTCCAGATCGCCGAGGTCGCGATAACGGACCGCCAACGCATATTCGTGCTCGGCGCTCAATTTGGGCATCCGGGCAATCACGCTTAAATAATTATCGAATGTCCCGACCGACAAGTTGATCGGCAAAGCCAAAGAGTTATTCATAACAGCCTAGACTCCGTTGATGGTTTATGTGTTGACAGAATTCTAGCACTCGAATACAGAGAGTGCTAATAATTTGATAAAAATCTTCTCAGTCAAAAAGTTAGCGGCATTTTCGGCGAATATTCGCCGCGTCCGGACCGGTTCGGCCACTTTGCGAGTACCGTTTAAACTCGTTAAAATGGCCGACAGTGTTCAACCCCGCGAAATTTGCGGCTTTATCCAATTTCCCGTTTCCTACTCCATGTCAGCGACCGATAGCCCCGTTTCTTCGAATTTCATCCGCCACATCATCGCCGAGGATTTGGCCGCCGCTAAAAACAACGGCAGGGTCGCCACCCGCTTCCCGCCCGAGCCCAATGGCTATCTGCATATCGGCCACGCCAAATCGATCTGCTTGAACTTTACGCTAGCCGCCGAAAACAACGGCACCTGCAATCTGCGTTTCGACGATACCAATCCGGAAAAGGAAAGCGTCGAATATATGGAATCGATCGAGCGCGACGTGGCTTGGCTGGGCTTCCAATGGGCCGGCAAATACCACGCTTCCGATTATTTCGAGACCTTGTACGACTATGCGGTGCAATTGATTATGCAAGGTCAGGCTTACGTGGACAGTTCCACGCCGGAACAAATGCGTTTGGATCGCGGCACGCTGACCGAACCCGGTAAGCCTAGCCCGGACCGCGACCGCCCTATCGAAGAAAACCTGGACCTGTTCCAACGCATGCGCGCCGGCGAGTTCGCCGACGGCCAATACGTGCTGCGTGCCAAAATCGACATGGCTTCGCCCAACATTAATATGCGCGACCCGGCGATTTACCGCATCCGCCGTGCTCATCACCACCGCACCGGCGACGCCTGGTGCATCTATCCGATGTACGACTACACCCACTGTTTGTCGGATATGCTGGAGGGCATCACCCACTCGATCTGCACGCTGGAGTTCGAAGACCACCGCCCGCTCTACGACTGGGTCTTGGACGAACTAAAAACGCCGTGCCACCCGCAGCAAATCGAGTTCGCCCGCCTGCAACTGGAATACACCATCGTCAGCAAGCGCAAACTACTGCAACTGGTCACCGAAAAACACGTCACCGGCTGGGACGACCCGCGCATGCCGACCATCTCCGGCCTGCGCCGCGCCGGCGTACCGCCGGAAGCGATCCGCGATTTCTGCGAGCGCATCGGCGTGACCAAGAAAAACTCCTGGATAGAAATGAGCTTTCTGGAGACCTGCATCCGCGACAACCTCAACGACAACGCGTTACGGGCGATGGCGGTCTTGCGGCCGTTGCCCGTCGTCATCACTAACTGGGAAGACGGCAAGAGCGAGACTTACCAAATCGCCAACCACCCGCAAAAACCGGAAATGGGCAGCCGCGAAGTGGCGTTCGGCAAAGTGATATTGATCGAACAAGACGACTTTATGGAAAACCCGCCCAAAGACTTCAAACGTCTGGTGCCCGGCGGCGAAGTGCGCTTGCGCGGTTCTTACGTGATCAAATGCGAGGAAGTCATTAAAGACGCCGCCGGCAATGTCGTCGAACTGCGTTGCAGCTACGACCCGGCCACGCTAGGCAAGAACCCGGAAGGGCGCAAGGTCAAGGGCGTGATTCACTGGGTCTCCGAACAACACGCGCTGCCGGCGGAAATCCGCCTCTACGACCGCCTGTTCAGCCACCCCAACCCGGACACGCTGGACAATTTCCTCGACGGCATCAACCCCGACTCGCTGGAAGTCTTGACAGACGCCCGCGTCGAAGCCAGCCTCGCCAACGCCACGCCCGATACCCGTTACCAATTCGAACGCACCGGCTATTTCTGCGCCGACAGCGTCGATAGTAAGCCGGGGAAATTGGTGTTTAACCGGACGGTAACGTTGAGGGATAGTTGGGGGAAGTGATTTGAATTTGGCCTATGAGTAGGTAGGGTGGAAAAGCGCAACGCCTTCCGCCATTTGACTTTTCGATCTGTGATGCATGACGCTATCGCTTATGCACCCTACGGTCCTAGCCGAAGTGGTGCGTAATGCCACCCTAACATAACGGTCAACATGACGCTCCGCGATAAAGCCGCGCAGCGTCGGTTTCCACTACGTTGCGCTCCGGTACCAATAACTTTCAGCGTCTGGCCGCCACATGACTCCTCGAATTCATCCTACCCACGCTAAAACCTCACTGAAGGTTATGCTGTCGATTCTTGCGGTTTCGGTAGTGCCCTTTGCATACTCATTTTATGCCGCATATCAGCCGAACGACGAATCGCTGGAGACAATAAGCATTGCCGTGCTAATGATGATGTGGATTTTTGTGATGCTGATCGGAGCGCTACGTATGTACGTCGCCAAGTGCCCGACTTGCAACCGATGGATGCACCGGCGTACTAAACGGCTTAGCGCGCCTGAGACCATTCACTTCACCTGCGAAAAATGCCGCATCGACTGGGATTCGACAATCGCGAAGAGCGATTAGCCCGCCACTGGTGTCCGGCACATCCGCGTATAAACCGCAATGCCGATTCGCCGATTGCAAAACCCGGCAATCCCATCAACAATAAGAAATATTTCTAGCCTAAGGATCAGGAGCGTCCCATGTCCGTACCGATGCCCAAATCGAACCACTTGACGCCGGAAGATTATCTGGAAATGGAGTTGTCCAGCCCAATCAAGCATGAATACGTCGCCGGCGAGGTGTTCGCGATGACCGGCACCAGCGACAGCCATAACATCATCGCGCTAAACCTCGCTTTTATCCTAAGGGAGCACCTGCGCGGCACGCCGTGCCGAGTGTTCATGTCCGACGTCAAATTAAAGGTCGCCGCGGCGGACGCGTATTTTTACCCCGATCTGATGGTCACTTGCGAGACCGCGCCGGATAGCCATTTCCGCGAACAGCCGAAACTGGTCGTCGAAGTCCTGTCGGATTCCACCGCCAAATTCGACCGCGAGGACAAGCGCCAGCTATACCAGTCACTGGACAGCCTGCAAGAATATGTACTGGTCGCGCAAAGCTGCATGGACGTGCGCGTTTACCGGCGTACCGACGACGGTTGGGACATGAATATATACACCGACGGCGCCACGATCCCGCTAGCATCGGTTGAACTGAATATCCCCATCGAAAGCATTTACGAAGCGGCTTGGGATTGATCCGCCGCACTGGAAACGAAATGACCTTGAACGCTGAACTATTACAACATTTGCAACAAACCACCGGCCGCACGCTGCGGAATCCGCGCATCGCCAGCGTCGGCGGCGGCGACATCAATGCCGCTTACCGCTTGCGAGCCGACGGGGTGGATTGGTTCGTCAAGCTGAACCGGGCGTCGCTGGCGGACATGTTCGCCGCCGAGGCCGCCGGATTGCGCGAACTGCGCGAATCCGGCACGGTCGAGGTACCGGAGCCGATTTGCCACGGCCGTTTCGCCGACCAATCCTATCTGGTGTTGCACTTTGTCGAGCTTGGCCCGCTGCATTCGACCGCCGCCGGCCGCTTCGGCGAAGCGCTGGCCGCTTTGCACCGGATACGCCAGCCCTGGTTCGGCTGGCATCGCGACAATACGATAGGCTCCACGCCGCAATTCAACCGGCGCGCCGACGACTGGGTCGAATTTTGGCGCGACCGGCGCTTGGGCGAACAATTGCGCATCGCCGCCGAGAACGGCCATGGCGGCCCGTTGCAAAGCTTGGGCGAACGCTTGCGGGAACGCGTCGGCCAGTTTTTCAGCGATTACCGCCCCCACCCTTCGCTGTTGCACGGCGATTTATGGGGCGGCAACGCCGGCTGCGACGCGCAAGGCCAACCGCTGATGTACGATCCGGCTTGTTATTACGGCGACCGCGAAGCGGACATCGCGATGACCGAATTGTTCGGCGGTTTCAGCCGCGATTTCTACGCGGCCTACCAACGAGAATATCCGCTGGACAGCGGCTACAAAACCCGCGTCACGCTCTACAACCTCTACCACATCCTCAACCATCTGAATTTATTCGGCGGCGGCTATCAGAGCCAGGCCAAGCGCATGATGGAACAGCTCCTGGCGGAATTGGGTTAAACGCCGTCGATGTCCCGCTCCGTTCGCCGTTCCGACTCGATTGCCCCTACCCTCAATCGCGGCTAACGCTTCACCTGCAGCTCCCCACGATGCCTAGCTGAATTCGCCGGCCTCCGCCGCGACTTGCAATAGCTTGGCGAAGGCCGCGCTATCCAAACAGTTGCCGAAAAAGTAGCCCTGCACTTCGTCGCACTCTAGTTCGCGCAAAAACGCCGCCTGTTCGGCGGTTTCGACGCCTTCGGCCAATACCGTCATCTTCAGACTTTGACCCAGGGCGAGAATGGCGCGGGTAATGGCGACGTCGTTGCTGTCTTGCGGAATGTCCATCACAAACGAGCGATCGATTTTCAGTTTGGCGACCGGCAGTCGCTTCAAGTATCCCAACGACGAATGCCCGGTACCGAAGTCGTCGATCGCCAAGGTCACGCCCAACGCGCGCAATTCTTCCAGCACGCCGACATTGGACTCCGCTTGACGCATGATGTAGGTCTCGGTGATTTCCAGTTCCAGACAGCTCGCCGGCAAGCCGGTCGCGGCCAGGGTCTGGCTGACCATTGCCAGAATATTGCCGCGCTCAATTTGCACGCCGGACAAGTTCACCGCCACGCGTGGCAGATTCAAGCCGCAGTCCAACCAGCTCTTCAGTTGCCGGCAAGCCATCAGCAACACCCATTCGCCGATCGGCACGATCAAACCGCAATCCTCGGCGATAGGAATGAATTTATCGGGCGGGATCATGCCCAATTCGCGATGAAACCAACGCAACAACACTTCCGCGCCGGCCAGACGGCCGTCGCCGACCCGGTATTGCGGCTGGTAATACAATGTCAGCTCGCCGCGCGCCACGGCCTCGCGCAACTCGCCTTCGAGATACAGCCGTTCGTTGGCGCGGGCGGTGAGATGGGCTTCGTAAAACTGGAAATTGCCCCTGCCCTGTTCCTTGGCCCGGTACATCGCCAAATCGGCATGTTTGATCAGCGTGGTCGCATCGTTGCCGTCGCCGGGAAAGCGACTGATGCCTATCGAGGTGCCGATGTCCAGGCGATGGCCGGCGACGTTAAACGGCAGGGTCAGCGCGCCGAGAATTTTGGCGGCGATCCGTTCGATGTCCGGTTGGTGGCGAGTGTCTTCAAGCAGAACGATAAATTCGTCGCCACCCAGACGGGCCACGGTATCGATTTCCCGCAAACTGTCCCTGAGACGCTGCGCCACCGCGCGCAACAGCTCGTCGCCGACCGGATGACCCAAGGTATCGTTGACGTGCTTGAAACGATCCAAATCCAGGAACAAGACCGCCAAGCCCTGGCCGTCGCGCTGCGCGCGCCGCAACGCGTGTTCGCAGCGCTCGTTCAGCAATTGCCGATTAGGCAGACCGGTCAACACGTCGTAATAGGCCAAGCGGTGAATGTGCTCGGCGTTGCGCTTTTGTTCGCTAAGATCGTAAAACACGCCGATGTAATGCAGCAAGCGGCCGTCCATCGCTCGCACCACCGAGATGCTCTGCCACAGTGGAACCACGCCGCCGTCGCGGCGGCGATCCCAAATCTCGCCTTGCCATTTGCCGTCGCGTTCCAGAGTGCGCCACAAATTCCGGTAAAAATGCGCGTCCTGATTGCCGGATTTCAACAGTCTGGCTTTGTGGCCCAGCACCTCGGGCGGCGCGTAACCCAGGATTTCCGAAAACGCCCGATTCACCTTGATGATGCGGGTCTTCGCATCGGTAATCATGATGCCGTTCAAGCTGTTGTCGAACACGCTGGCCGCCAGTTCCTGCTCCGACTCGGCATCGCGCTGGGCGGTAATGTCCTGCACCGTGCCGAACGAGCGTAGCGGCCGGCCGTCGCTGTCGTAATGCGTGACGCAACGCTCGTGTACCCATTTGATTCGATCGCCGGCCAGCAACAAACGGTGATCGATCGCGAACGCGCACGGCGAGTTCAGCGACTCGGCGTAGGCCTGATCGACGGCGGCCCTGTCGTCCGGATGCACCAAGGCCAGAAACGCTTGATAGTTGGCCGGCGCCCGCGCCGCGTCCAACTCGAATATCCGGCAAACTTCCTCGGACCAAATCAAGCGGTCCGCCGCCAAATCCAGCTCCCAATGGCCCAACTGCGCGATATGTTGGGCTTCCTTCAACAGGCTTTCGCTACGCCGCAAACGGTTTTGCTGATTCTTCAACGCACTGATGTCGGTGGCGCAAATCACCGCGCCTTCTTCCTTACCCTGCGGGCTGTGCAGTAGGCTTGCTTCCATCCAATAATCGTGGAACGCGCCGCTCGAATCGGCCAGACGGTGCTCGGCCGCGTAACCGTCGGCCCGACGCAGGGTTTCGAACAACGGCGAATACACCGGCCACGGCAATTCCGGCAATTGGTCCATCAAGGTTTGCAATTCGTCGGGAAACAGCCATTCGTCCAAAACGCGACCCTCGATCGCCGCCGCTTGCTCGCCCATCGCTTCGGCACAACGCCGATTGATCTGGCTTATTCTGCCGTCCGGACCCAGCACGATCACAAGCGCGCCGGTGGTGTCCATCACCCGCTGCGTAAAATTGGTTTGGTTGAGTTGCCGTAGATTCGCCGCCCTTAGCGCGCTGCTTTGCGTCTCCAACGCCCGAATCATCGCGTCGGTTTGCTCGGCACCCTTCACCATTTGCTGTTCCAACGCGGAATTCGCCAGCCGCAACGCGGCCAGCTCCAACCTTAGCCACTCCAATTCGGCTTGCAGGGCCTGGTCAGTCATCGCCGGCTCCGATGTAACTACGGATCAGCGCCACGGCCGGCGCCACGGCGGCCGCGACCGGCGAGGATAAACCCGGCCGAAAGGCCGACACGTCGGCGGATTCGACCGCGACGATACGGACGCGCGGCGGCGGTTCCGGCATCGCTTGCAAGGCTTGCAACAAATAGCCAACCCCGCCGCCGTGCCCGACCGGCGCGGCTTCGGTCAGCACATCGCCGGCCGTCAATTCCCGCAAGCGGCCCGGCTCGGCGCCCGGCGCCAGGCTATCGACGATGATGGCTTCGCCGCAGTCCCGAAACAACCACAGCGCGTTCAAGCCCGAGGTGCCGGCGTCGAACGCCCGCCAGCCGTCCGGCAGCGGAGTTTCGCTTAGGCGCGTATACACCGCCGCGCCGAAGCCGTCGTCGCCGTGCAGCGGATTGCCGAAACAAACGATATGCGGCATCAACGTCACCGTCACGGCAGGAAACGCCAGCGTTTGCCGGTTTCCAGCATATGCACGGTACAGACCAGGCAAGGGTCGTGAGAACGGATCACGTGGCCGATTTCAACCGGATCGTCGGGGTCGGCCACGCTCAGCCCCACCAGACTTTGCTCCCAGTGGCCGGGAAGCCCGGCGCTGTCGCGCGGCGAGGCGTTCCAGGCGGTCGGCGTGACGATCTGGTATTTTTCGATCACGCCGCCGCGTATCCGCAGCCAATGTCCCAGCGCCCCGCGCGCCGCCATGATCAGGCCGTAGCCTTCACCGTCGATTTCGGCATGCTTGGCCGGATTGGCGATATGCGGCTCGCCGAGATGTTCGGCCAATTCGTGCAAATGCCGTTCGGCCTGCGCCAATTCGTAAGCGATGCGGCGAACCCTGGCAAATTGCCGCAACCAGGCGTTGCCGCCTTCGGTCGCGTAAAGATCGGCAATTAAGGCGTCGCCGCCGATCAGCAATTCGGCCAACGGGCCGGTTTGCACGACCTTGTCGGCGTAGCGCGGCGCTTTCGCCCAGGTGTAACGATCGCTGCCCGGTTGGTAATCCGGAATCGTCTCGCCCTGCCAGGGATGGCGACCGCCCGAATACGGCCGGAACCAGGAATGGCGGACGTGCTCGTTAATCAGCGCTTGGTCGAGTTCGGCAATACGCCCGGTATCGCCGTCGTAGAATCCGCCCGACATCAATCGGGCGCTGTGCGGCGCGTCCCAGTGGGCCGGATCGCACCAAGCGCCGAAGCTGATCATATGCGGCGTACCGGCCGCCATCCGTTGCAAACCCAGGTCGCGCGCGCAGCGGCTCACCAAGCCCAATGCACTGGCGGCATGCGCCGGCCGCTCCAGCCACTCGAAATAACCGGCGGCGCTATCCAGCGCCAACCATTCGTCCAGCGGCGCGCCGATCACGATGCGCTCGTACCATTCGCGCACTTCGGCGAAGATCGTCCGGCAGGCAAGCAATCGGCGGGCATCGGCCGGCGAAGTGACGCCGCCCGGCACCATGTACGACGAATGCGGCCATTGCCCGCCGAAATGGGCGACGACTTCGACGACCCTTCGGGTAATCGCCAAGGTTTCCCGGTGCACGCGCCCGGCGAACGGCGCGAACTCAGCCTCCGCCGCCGCGAACCACGGCCGGTCGCGGTAACGGGCGTTGCGGAAATCCGGCGCGAAGAACAAGAAAGTTTGCCGCAAATCGTTTTGGATGCCTTCCGCGATTAGGCAAACGTTCCGAATCCGGGTGGCATTGGCCGGAACCGGCACGCGCCAGGCGTGCTCCAAGGCCAGCACCGCCGTGTACAAATGCGCGGTGCCACAAATCCCGCATACTCTCGGTGTGAGAACCAAGGCGTCGCGCGGACTACGTCCGACCAGAATTTGTTCGAAACCGCGATACAGCGTACCGACCGTGCGCGCTTCCACGACCACGCCATCTTCCAGACTCAGCGCCAGTTCCAGGTCGCCCTCGACCCGGTTCAAATTGACATTTAGCTCGACCCGCGCCATCAGACGTCCATATCCTTGCCCTCGACCCGCGCCGGCGCGGCCGCCCTAGCCAGATTCTTGTAAGCCATGTAACGCGCCCGTTCCACGCCCATCGGCAGCCGCACCGGAATGTCGCCGATTTTTTCCGTGCTGAACAAATCGACTTCACGCGGAAAATCCGGCGAAGTGCAGCCGAAACACGGCACGCCGGCGCGGGTCTTGCTGTTTACGCCGTTCCACAAGTCGCTGTTGCACACCGCTTGCGTCATCGGTCCCTGGCAACCCAGATTAAAAAACAGACACGCCTTGCCGCCGAATTCGGTATCTTCGATGTCGTATTCGTGGTACTCATTGCGGGTGCAACCTTGGTGCACGACAGTATTGAAAAAGGCCAGCGGCCGATTCAGCTCGTCCAGCGGCAAGGGCATGCCGGCCGCCAGCCAGGCCAGGGTTTGCGTCATGGTATGCGGATGGGCCGGACAGCCGGCCAGATTGACCACCGGCCAGCCGCGCCGCGAGCGCCATTCCGCCGGTAGCAAACCGCTCGGCAGGTCACGATCGAATTGCAAGCCGATGCAGTCGCTGGGATTCGGCGCGGCGGCATGCACGCCGCCGAACGCCGCGCAAGTCCCCATCGCCACCACGACGCCGGCGCGCTGAGCCAGCTCGCGGACAATCTCCATCCGTGCCCGCCCGCGATAACTGTCGTACAAGCCGGTGCCGCGCGGCGCGGTGACAATGCTGCCTTCGACGCAGAGAATATCCAGCGCCCGTTCTCCGGCGCCTATGGCTTCGATCAGGCGGTCGTGCTCGCGCATAGACGCGCTGGATAAGGACGGATGCCAGAGCAGCTCGACGCCGTGCGTCGCGAACAGTTGCTCGATGCTGGGCGATTGGGCACTGAGTATCGCCAGCGATTCGCCGCCGCATGCGCCGGTTTGTAACCAAAATAACGTCGCCACCACCACTCCCGAATACCGTTTGGGAGGCATTGTATTGAAATTGGCTCAGATCGGCCAATTTCGAGCAAACGGCTGATACATTGCCCGCACGTCGCTATCCCGCCGATACGGATTTAAGCGCCGCTCCGGCCGCGCCCGCGCCGGAGATTGACAGGATTGCCTCTAGGCGAGCGAGAATTAAACGCAGCCCACCCTGCCCCGCGCAAACTCGGACCAGCCGCCGGCGACCATCTTGACCGCTAGCGCCGGGTGGCGTCGTATTGCTGACCGTCGTCGGTCACCGCGCTACCGCGCGTCGGCGGCACCATCACGCTGACCGCGCCCTGACAGGACAAACCGGCGTAGCTGGCGGTAAAAGCCACCCGATAGGCCCGGCCGTTGCCGGTGAAAGCCTGGTTTTTCGGTTGCAGGCCCTGGCGCTCCGCCCGCAATTGCAATACATCCAGCGCCAGCGGCTTTTTCGCGCTGCGCTTGGTGCGGGTGATTTTGGCGTCCGGACTGGTTTTGTCTTTCAGCGCCGGGTTTTTCAACGGTTCGTCCTGGCTTACCGCATCGATACGCAAATCGTAATTCGGTTTGGCGGTATCAATACCGGGACCGGTGATACCCTGAATCAGCACTTTTTGCATCGCGCCGTTCGGCGACCATAAGTAGGTTTTGCTGGGCCTGGCTTGCGAGCAATCCAGCAAACCGTCGTCGTTGTTGACAACCACATCAACCGTCGCTTCGGCCGAGGCCGGGCTAGCCGCATCGTCGGTCACGGTCAGTTTGAAACTCAGGGTTTCCGAGCCGTTGGCCAGCCAGGGCGCGGTGAAGCTGGCCGTAGCGCTTTGCGGGTTATGCAAGCTGACGGCGGTACCGCCGGTCTGCTCCCATTGATAACTCAAACCGTCGCCGTCGGCATCGCTGGCGCTGCCGGCCAAGGTCACCAGACTGGCTTCGGCCACCGACTGGTCGGCGCCGGCATCGACGCTGGGCGCGCGATTGCTTGGCGGCGGATTGTTATTGCCGGCGTTGACAGTGATCGTCACGGTATCCGGATCGCTTTGCAGACTACCGTCGCTGACGGTCAACGCGAACACCAGCGTGCCGGCCGTGGCCGGCGCGGTAAAACTGGGCCGTTGGGCGGTGGCGCTGGACAGCGTCACCGTCTCGCCGGATAGCTGCGTCCATTGATAAGCGGCGATCGCGTCGCTGTCCGGATCGCTGCTAGCGCTGCCGTCCAGTTGCACGGTGGAGCCGGTATCGACGGCCGCATCCTCGCCGGCATCGGCGGTCGGCGCGTGATTGACGCTGGGCACGCCGGCCGCGATCACGACGGTCGGCACCGATTCTATCGTCTCGCCGCCGGTCAGATTGGGCAGACTGCGCACCTTGACCGCCGCCAGTACCGTCGGCGCGCCGACATCTGCACCGCCGCCGCGTATCGCCGCGACCAGTTTGTCTACAGTCAAGGCATTGGGCAGGCTACCGTCGTTCTGAAACTGAATATGGCCGACTTCGCCGACCGCCAAGCGGGCACCGACACTGCTCGGCGTCTCCGAACGCGGGAAACCCAATTCGCTGGTAAAGGTAAAACCGTCCACGGTGGCCACGTCTTCCTGCGGTTCCCAACGATCGGACTGGGCGCTGTCGTCGCCGAATTGTTCGACCACGATGCCGGGCAATTCCGGCGCGGTGTAGTCGAAGGCCAGCAACAGTCCCGAGATATAGCTGGTAGCGCCGACGCCCGGCACCAGATTGGACGCGACGTTGGTCAGGCGCAAATCGACGGCCGGCAAGCCGTTCGAGTCGATCACGTCCTCGAAATGGGCGGTGGCGACGGTCTGGCCGGTACCGGCGGCCGGCGTCAGCCGGTAATTGAATACCAGGTCCAGTGTGGCGGCGTCGGCCGCGCCGCCAATCAGAGTCGCGGCGATGCAAAGCGCCGATAATGGTTTGTTCATGGCGTCTCCGCGCAAAGCTTAAAATTTCAACCGCACGCCGACCCAGCCGCCGAACGGCGCGCCCGGTCCCAGAAAGCGCGGGTTGCTGTAGTTTTGAAAGCCCGGCAACTCGTTGGCTTCGCCCAACATGCCGAAGGACTCGTAATCGGTGTCGAACACGTTTTCCATGATCAGGAAGGTCGCCAGATTCGGCGTCCACTGATAATTGGCGTGCAGATTCATGACGAAATAGGGATCGGTCGAACCCAGGAAATTGCCTTCGTCGCCGCGCAGAAACTGTCCGGAATTGAATAGGCCGTCGCCGCCGACCGTCAGCGCCGTCGTGACCGGCACCGTCAAACCCAGTTTCAAACTGTGCTGCGGAATGCCGGGAATCCGGTCACCTTTTTCCACCGGAATCACCGCGCTGTATTCGCCGTTGGCGCCGAAGGTTTCGATCCGGGCTGGATGGGTGGGACTGCTGACGAAGAAGTTGTTCTGGAAAGTGGCGTCAACGAAACTGTAGCGCAAATACCAGCGCCAATCTTCCCGAAATACGCCGGACAAACCGGCTTCCATGCCCACCCGGCGGGTATCGCCGACGTTCGAGAAAAACCCGACATTAGACGTCGCGCCGCCGGTGGATTGGAAAATGATGTCGTTTTTGTTGATGGTATGAAAAAACCCGACGTTCCAGGCCGTGTCCTTATCGAGCTGGCCGCGAAATCCGGCCTCGAAGCTTTCGGCGACGACCTGCTGCAAATGCGGATCGGCCAGGAAGGCATTCGGCAGCCGGCATTCGGCGTTGGGATCGGAACAGGCCAGTTCGACGATGGTCGGCGCTCGCGCCGATTCGCTGTAACCGCCGTAAACGCCCAGTTTGTCGTTGACTTTCCAGGTCAAACCGGCTGACGGGTTGAAACGGCTGTAAGCGTGGTTGTCGTTCAATTCCGGACTGTTGCCCAAGCTGTCCAGCAAACGGATCACGGTATCGTTAAAGCGACCGCCGAAGCTCAAGGTCACGCGGTCGGTCAAGTCCAGCGCATCGTTGAAAAACGCCGACCAAGTCGTGGTCCCGCCTTTCAGGCCGGTGGCGTCGTCAGGTATGAAAATGCCGGTGCGGCTGGTACTGCGGTCGGCCAGCAAGCGGACGATTTCCACTTGAGAACCGTAGTTGACGATACCCCGGTTATAACCGAAGCCGGTAATCAACTGATTGTTCAGCCCGAACAATTTATGCTGAAACGTAGCCTGTCCGGTAGCGCCGAAGCTTTTTTGCTTGCGGGTACTGATGTTGTTGATCGCGTTCAACGGGTGATCGGGATCGTCGTAACCGACCGGATTGCCGTTCTGGTCGCGGACTATCCATTGCGACAGGATGTCGGAACCGGCCATGCCGGCGATGTCGTCGGGACAGTCGCCCGGCTCGGCGCGTTCGCGGGAAATCCCCTGGCTGGCCAGGAAAGACCAAAAGCTATCGCCGCTGTAACCGTCGCTGCCAGGAAACAGCGGATAGGCCGGCAAGCCGTCGAGATTGCGGTCGTACAGCGCGCCGGCTTCGGAACAATCGATGTAGGCGGTATCGTCGCCGTTGAAGGATCGCGTCACCGTATCGCGGTAAAACGCGTTACCGGCCAGTTGCACCTTATCGTTGAGCCAATGCGTGCCTTCCAACGTGAAAAATTTCATGTCGTTTTCGGTGCGGTCGGGCGAGGTAAATATCGCCGAGCGGTTGTCGCGCAACAATTCGGTGGGGACCGCGCCGTTGCCGATCAAGTCGCTGTTGCCGTACAAGGCGCTGAAATCCAGCGACGATTTGTCCGAACGCCAGCCCAGCGAACCGTAGACGTTGATGGCCTCGGACGGCGAGGAATCCCGCCAGCCGTCTTCGGCGAAGCGCCGCACATTCACGAAATAGCCCAGAGTGCCGTCGTTGCCGCCGCTTTCGGCCGACACCACGTTGCGGCCCCAGGCGCCGCCGTAAGCCTCCAATTCGTGGCCCGGCGAATTGAAACCGTTCTTGGTTTGCAGCGATACCGCGCCGCCCAAGGTATTCAAGCCGAACAAGGGATTGGCGCCGCTGAACACGTTCATGCTCTTGATCATCGATTCCGGCAGCATGTCCCAATTGACGGTATCGCCGAACGGATCGTTATAGCGCACGCCATTCACATACACGCTCATCCCCATCGGTAAACCCAGCAACGGCGACGCGGTGAAGCCCCGAAAATTCAGGTCCGGTTGCAGCGGATTGTTTTGCGCGGCGTTCAACGTCACGCTACCGGTGGTGCGGTTCATGAACGAGGTCAGATCGCTGGCTTCGGATCGATCCAAATCGCGGTCGGTGGCGGTTTGCACGTTGGCCGGAATTTTGTCCTTGTCCAGGCCGACCCCGTGCACCGGCGTCACGTCGACGACTTCGACCGCTTCCAGGGTATCGTGACCGGCCGTCTCGGATTCGGCGGCTTCGGCGCCGAACGCGGCGCACAGAAAGGCAAAGGCCACCGGCTTGGCGGACTGCTGTAATGGCTTCATGAACTTGATAAACATGGGGGCTGCGGCCGATAGGGCCGCAACCCGGTTGAACCGACGCGCCGACCGGGCGCGCGACTAGCTTTCAGCGCGACCGACGTTTGCCGATCAAACCGATGCCGGCCAGCGCCGATAAAAATAACGGCAGCGCGGCGGGCAACGGGACCGGCGCCATCGCCAGCACGTTCAAACGATTCTGCGCCGGATTGCCGCCGGTGGCCGAGTTACCCCAGAAGCCGCTGCCGGCAACGCCGCGCAAGGCCGGATCGGCGTTGCCGGTGCCGCGCAATTTGATCCAGCCCAGCGCGTCCGCTTGCTCCGGGTGCAAGGCGTTTTCGACGGCGTTGGCCGGATTCAGTAAATTCGCCACGCTGATGCCGGAAAAGCCGGCGCGGTTGTAAAGGTCTATCGTACTGCTGGTGCCGGCCAACAAGGTCTCGGCGCTGAAGTTGTACTCTTGTTCGAAGGCCGGATCGCCGGCCGCCGCGCCCCAGCCGTCGGTGGCACCGTCTTCCTGCCATTCGATGCCGCCGCTCAAGCCGCCGGAAGTGACCGGCGCCAGATTGACTCCGCCGACATAGCTCCAGTGCTGATTATTGAATTCGTAACCGTTGTCGGTGGAGGTACCGGGAAAATTGAGTTCGAACGAAGAGATCCACACCTTGGTACCGGCCACGCCGCTGGAAAATTGCGCCAGGTCGCCGGCGGTCAATTGCACCCGCACGCCGCCGTAGCCCTCGCCGTTCAAGCCCAGATCGGCCAAATCGGTCACGGTAATGCTCGCGACGTTAGCGACGCCACTGCTGCCGTACAGATTGGTGGCTATGTAATTAAAGTTCAGGGTGGTGGTCGCTGCGGACGCGGCGGACAGGTTCAAAAGGGTTGCGCCAACCACCAGCCAGGATTTTGTTGAAAGTTTCATCGTTATTATTGTTTGAATTGAAATGGAAAAAACAGCCAAGCATTAGCGGCCGCGCCGCCTCCCGGCGGGAGCAGAGCCTGGAGGCGGCGCGGCGCTAACAACGGTTTAAGCGCGGCGGCGGCGCAACACCCCGAAGCCGGCCAAGGCCGAGGCGAATAACGGCAACGCGCCGGGGACCGGCACCGGCGCGGCGGTCGGCTCGACCGCGCCGACCACCAAGGTCGCAACCGACTCGATATTTTCGCCGCCGGTTATCGCGCCCAGGCTACGGACTTTGACCGCGGCCATGATGTCAGGAATGGAAGCGTCGGCCGAATCGCCGCGCAGGGCTTCGACCAGCGCCGCGACGGTCAAGTCGCCCTGCTCGAGTCCGGTATCCCACCAGAACTGGATATGGGCGCTGTCGCCGACTCGCAAGCTGGCCAAACTGGTCGAGGAAGACGGATTCGAGGTGCCTTTCGGGAAACCCAGTTCGCTAGTAAAGGTAAAGCCGTCGACGGTCGCAACGTCTTCTTGCGGCTCCCACCGGTCGGATTGCGCGTTGTCGCCATCGAATTGCTCGATAATGATGTTGGGCAATTCTTCGTCGGCGAAATCGAAGGCCAACAATAAGCCCGAGATGTAACTGGTGGAACCGACGCCCGGCACCAGATCCGACCCGACATTGGTCAGAGTCAGGTCGATGCCTTTAAATCCGGTGCTGGTAATCACGTCTTCGAAATGAGCGGTGGCGATCGTGGTGCCTAGCGCGCCCGCGCCCGGCGTCATGCGGTAGCTGAAATCCAGATCCAGCGTGGCCGCCGCCGCGCCTTGGCTCAAGGCCAGACCGATACCCAGAGCCAGCGAATTGACGGAACGGCTTAACGATTTTGGGAGGTAACTCATATTGCGTCCTTTTTTTCCGAGATTAAGAAAGAATTTTTCTCGGCTATTCTCGGGAAGCGGCGCGAAATGGCTTAGGGAATTTTTCCCGGTATTAGACTGAATGTTTCCCGATGTTAAATTTGGTTAACGATTAACCAGTTAGCCGGCAAAAAGCCTGCTACGCGGCCGGATCGATCGCCGCCCTCATTGACGCCGATGAAAACCACGGCGTACGGATTCACGCGGAGCCTTCAAAATCGGCGCTTGCCCGAGTTTTCAAAGGTCGCTAACGAACAATAAATTGAAGCCCGGTTTGTGGGAACACTCCGGCGTGACCGATAATAGAATCCAGCTGGAAGCCGAGAAAGCCGGGTATCGTTGCCGCTCCACCCGGTCCACCTCCGTGGTTTTCCGGCGGCGTAAGCCTCGCCGATTGCTACCACACTCGCGATCGCGCCGGGCGCTTTTTAAGTCTTTCCGGCGGCGGCCGGCACTACGAGGACACAGCATGTACTACTCCAATATGTACGAATTCGGCGTACACAACACAACTGTCGGCGTCACCGGGTTTGTCACCTGCATCGGCGTCGTGTTCGTAACCAACCAACAGCTATACGCCATCCACATTCCTCAAACGCCGGCAAGATATGCCGACGCACACCGCGAATTTGGGATGTTCATCGCCCGTACCGAGGGACCTAGAATTCAGGGCGACATCCTGGTGTTCTGTAACAGTCCGCAGCGGGCGAACGTCGTCAATGAATTGCGGCCTTTAATCGGCGCCCTGAATGTCAATACCAGCACGCTCTACCGGCTGAATGGCCCCGGACTCAATAACGCGGCAAACGCCGCCGCGGTCCAGGTGGACCGGGTAGTTGCGGGCGTGGCCGGCTTTGGCGTGAGCGTGAAGTACGAAGTCAATAACAACATCGCCTGGGTTGCCGGGGGTACCGCGCCGAGCGGCCGATATGCGCCAGGCGGACTGGGTGGTGGTGGCGTCCCGAATGCACCGGTCAATTGGGTCAACGTCACCGCGCAGAATTGCCAAATTTCCAACCCCTGGTGATTTTGCCCGTCCCCAAGCGCCGAACTTGGGGATGCCTCGCCGGCAAGCTCCGCCCCTGCAAAGCTTGAGAACCAGAGGAATCTTGATCTGGTTCCCAAGCTCCGGCGGGAACCCAGGTCTTGGAAGCTCCGGCTTCCAGTTTGGATGTGGATAGGAAGCTAGAGCTTCCGAGAGAGTATTCCCAAGCTGGGGCTTGGGAGCTAGAGGAAGTACCTGGCTAATCAGGAAAACGTATAAATCACCGGACAGCAAAAGCGTAGCTTTTGGTGGTCCGGTGCATTGCTGGGTTAGATATCAGGCGGCAGAGCATCAAAGAACTCCTTCAAGCCAGGTGAACCGATTCTAGTACCGAAGATACTCCAGAAGGTATACCGGCCCATTTTGGATATAGGGCCGCTCTTGCCAGAGGCCGCAATTTTGTCTTGGACAAAGACGTATAGTTCCTCAACTCTGGGATCGCGGAAATGTTGGCGAAGATCGATGTTGGTCTTGTACCCAAGATCAATGTACATCCGGCAGGCATCTACTGCGTCTTCGATCAAAACATCATCACCAAACTCAGACTTCACTATTAATTGAAAGGAGTACGGCGTGAGAGTAGCTGTGTCTACCGCCTCCAGTAATCGAACTTGATCGAGATGTAGTTCTTGAGCTTCCTGATCGATTGAGGATAGAAGCCGAGACAACTCGGTAAGCGGTCCTTTAACA